>CAMEIZ010000049.1 GCA_945919165.1 uncultured Traorella sp. | reverse complement strand
TCCTTTAACAGATCCTGTTTTTTTTGATTATTCTTTAATAAGTTTTCAATTTCTGTTTTTGCCTGTTTAGCTTTTTCTTTATTGTGATGTAAGGCATAATAGGAAAGTTTTTTGGTATTATAGTCTAATTTTTCTCCTTTTGTCAGATAAGCATGCTCCAGCAGTTCAAATATTTCTTCTATACTTTTTTGATCATCTAGAATCAAATTACCGTTTAGTTTTAACTGCGCTATGGATTCTTTCCTCAATATCCAATGAAAATGTTTGTTTTCAAGAAGTTTTAAATATAGCTTTGGATTTTGTTCAATATAAAGAATTTGATCCAGTTTTTCAAGTGTTCTTTTTCTCAATCTTTCTAACAAGAAAACAAAAGAAACAATTAATATCAGAATCAGAAACATCCATACATATTTATTCATAAATCTCCTTATTAAAGGCCTTAACGATTGTTAAGGCCTATTTTCTATGCGTAGAAACCGCTGAAATATCCAAGTCCAGTCAAAGCTAATGCTAATATGAGAATCAGACCCATCAGTTTTAATGGTGACCATTTTTTCTTTGCATACAGCCAATAAACTAGTAAAGTTAAGCCTAATGGCAGTATTTTAGGGAAAATGGCATTCAACATATTATCCATGTTGAAGATCACTGTATTTGGAATGATTTCTCCTGTAGTTCCATCATAGACATCTTTTACGATCTGGAATGGAATTGAACAGCTGACAAATGAAGCTGTTAATGCACCGACAACGATTAAGCCTAATACAGTCATAGCATCTGTCAGAGCATCCAATTTGCCAGATGCCATCATTGATTGCATACCTTCCAATCCTGATTTATATCCTAATTTAAATAACCACCAGCTTAATGCACAAGTTCCAAGTGGATAAACGATCATATAAATGAGTGCTCCAAGCCATGAAGTACTTGCATTTCCCTGAGAAATTGAAAGACATATTGTTAATAAAATAGGAATAATTGTTGCTACCCAAAGAGAATCACCAATAGCACTTGTAGGTCCAATTAAAGCAACCTTTACGGATTCAATAACTTCTGGCGTACAGTTTCCATTAGCGTTTGCTTCTTCAAGTCCACATACGATACCATTACAAATAGAACCAACCTGAGCTTCTGTATTAAAAAGTGTAATGTGACGTTTTAATGCTTCTGCTTTTTCTTCTTTTGTATCATATAAATCATCAATGACAGGTGCCATAGCCTGACCAAAGGCCATTCCTAACATTGATTCAGCCTGCTGTGAGCATCCATTCCAGAAAAACCAGTTAAAAAATGATTTTTTGAGTGTACTAGGACTGATTTTCTTTGTTTCTGCCATATTATGCACTCTCCTTTTCTGATACGATAACATAATAGAGTACAGCAGCGATTACGCCTACAACTGCAACTGCCATCGTGCTTAATCCAAAGTAAGTGATCAAAACAAATCCTGCTAAGAAAATAACAATTTGATACTGTTTTTTCCATAAGAATGAAAGAAGAATACCCATTCCAAGTGCTGCCATCATTCCTCCGAATGTACTTAATGCAGTTGTTACCCATCCAGGAATCAATGTAGCAAAATCAGCCTGACCTGATGCCATTGACATTGAAGTTAATACAATAATAGCCGGGATGAAACGACATGCAAACCCAATCAGCTGTCCAAACAATACATTTGGAACCCACATCTTTTTCGTGTTTCCTTCTTCAGCATACTTGTGTGCAATACGATTTAAAGGCAGATTTAATGCATAAGATACGTTCCACATTAACTGTCCAACTAAACCGCCAATACCTGCGAAAACGACTGCCAAACCAATCAGTCCAGTTGCATCCATACCCTGACCAAAAGCCAAAGCTCCGGCTGTACCGATATATGTGGCATATGACAAATCCCATGCAACAGCTCCACCAGGAGTCACATTTCCCATATACATGATTTGCAAAGGAATACCTACGATCATAGCTGATTCAACATCATTCATGATCAATCCTACTACAAATGCCGCAACCAGTGGTCTACCTAATGTATACCAGCCGATTGTATTCCCTACGATGGAACCAATAGATCCCAAATAAATAAATAGGGCAATTAGAATTACTTGATACATTTCCATTCTGTTTTCCTCCTTATGATTTTATATTGATTTAATAAATGATTCCCAGCTTGTATTGGATGCATTTGGGAGTTGCTGGAAAGTCACATTGAATCCCTCTTTAATCATTTCATTGATATCTGAAATGTCCTGATCACTTAGAAAGAAGATACCTGTGGCACCGCTCATCTGATGCGTCGTATCACTTCTTTTAGCCATATTACCAAGATATACCTGCTCACAGTTTTTTATTTCTTCTTTAATTTCTTTGAGTTTCGATGGGAATTTCACAATGACAAGTCGCTTTTTATCGCTTGGTTGAGCCAGCAGGCTTTTCGCCTCTTCAACTGTTACAATATGAGTCTTATATAATTTTGGAACTCCCATTGTTAAGATTGATTTAAGAACCGGATTCTTTGCAGATTCATCATCAATGGCAATGATTTCCTGTATTCCTAATGTTGGACACCATGCTACGATAGTTTGTCCATGAATCAGTCTGTCATCTACTCGAACAAACAGCTTACTCATATGTTTTCCTCCTTAAGTGCTTTGCCCACAAAGCCTTTTGTATCTTGAAGCCTTTCTTGCGCTTCTTTCTGATTTATGTTTAATAAAATCATCAGAATAGCTTCTTTAATATGATAATCACATAAATTCAATGTTTCAGTTGCCTTTTCGTAATCACAACATGTTGCCTGCATTACAATCCTGCGAGCTCTTTCAACAAGCTTCTCATTGGTTGCCTTCATGTCTACCATCAGGTTGCCATATACTTTCCCGATTCCAACCATACTGGCTGTTGAAATCATATTTAAAATCATTTTCTGACAAGTTCCTGCTTTTAATCTTGTTGAACCAGTTAATATTTCAGGTCCTGCGTCAACTTCAATCGCTATATCTGCATATTCTGACAGAAGTGCATTTTTATTACATGAAATCGAAACCGTTTTAGCTTTAATACTTCTGGCATATTCCAGTGCTCCAATACAATAAGGTGTTCTTCCGCTTGCAGCAATTGCCACGACAAGATCCCTTTCACTTAAATCATGGGCCTTTAAATCATCCTGGGCAAGTATTTTGCTATCCTCTGCTCTTCTTTTGCTCGCACAAATGCTTCATTGCCTCCAGCCATAATGGCAATAACTTCATCTGTTGTTGAGAAAGTTGGAACACATTCCACTGCATCTAACACGCCCAGTCTACCTGATGTTCCGGCACCTACATAGATCAAACGTCCTTTTTGATTGAGTGTATCTATAACAGCACTTACTGCTTTTTCAATATCGTTTAATGCTTCTTTTACAGCATTTACTACATTTAGATCCTCTTCATTCATGATGGTTAAAAGTTCATGAATACTGAGTTCATCCAAATGCATGGTTTTTTCATTTCTTTTTTCAGTACCTAACTGATCTAGTTTTACCATAATCGATTCTCAATCAGGCTGGCATACATGTAACAAACTGTCGCTTTCTTGCTATTGGATTCAATCATGCGCACTTGCAGATTTGTTGGATAATATTTCTGATATGGGAAATCATTGACACCGCCTCTAAATACAGTATATTCATTAAGTGCTGAAAACCACTGTTTTACTTCTTCATCATCCAATTCAAAATAAGCCTGAGGAATAAATCCAACCAGATCTTCAAATGTTTCACCATACATTAAGCGGATGTGACTGCCCTTTTCTCTTAATCTTTTTACTGCTTTTGTAACAGCATCATGTGTGTTGATATGTCGCGGATGCATGGATCCTCTCCAATGTGTAATAACCAAATCCACTTTTTCTTCTTCAAAATACTTTTCTAACCGTGCTGCAAATTCATCTAGAGTTGGCATATTACTTGAAACATATCCCAACCAGATCGTATCTGCTCCAAGTGCTTTTGCTGCTCTTTCGTTTTGATTTAACAATTCTTCCAAATAAGCCTCCCATTCTTCTTTGGTTGCATTAGGATCTTCAAGTCTTCCTTGAGTTACATGAATGCATGTACAATGTGCCCCTTCTTTTGCATATTTCAAAAGAAGCGGTCCTCCCATTAATTCTGCATCCAGTGAATGCGCACCAATTGATACAACTCTTTTCACTTCACTCATATTAAATATCCTTTCTATACTCAACTGTTGTTCGAATCACACTTAAACCGTGTCTTAAATAATAACGTTTTCCTGGCTCATCTGTTGTCACAAAATACATTCGATAAATTCCCTTTTTCGCCATCTCATAACATCCCAGATCCAATAAGATGCTTCCTAATCCGGCATTACGATGATTTTTACTTACTCCTATTGGTCCAAAGCGCATTGGATTATCATCTATAGCTCTTGTGCAGAATGCCACGATTTGATTATCTTTGTCCAGAACAAGAAGGATTTCATCTTCAGCTCTTTGTTTTTGCATAGACATCAAAGCATTACGTTTCCATCCTCCACCAAATTCTCTTTTTAGAAAATCCAAAAGTTCTAATGCATATTGATAATCAAAATTAATAAACTGATAACCTAATTCTTCAGCCTTCTTTTTCTTTTCCAAGGTTTCCTTGGGAATTTGATATCCATGCAAATCCTTTCCCATTGAATAATGAAGATCTAATGCCTGATAGCCATTTTTTTCAAAGAAAGTAACAGCTTCACTGTAATGGACTGGATCTACTCCCCAGAAAAAATAATTAGGAGAATAAGCTCCAAGAGTTATATTTTTTACTCCTAACTCCTTTAATGCAGATTCCATTTGATCCAACAGCTGTTGTCCTATTCCCTGATGACGAAATTCTTCATCAACAAACATAACATTGATCCAACCACGTTCTGGTTCCAATCCTCTTTCCAAATAAGGAAATTTTCTTTTGGTTGCCATCGCAAATCCAATCACATGATCATTTTCTAATGCAACAAAACATAGATCGGCATCAAAATTATCATCAAACAATGCCTGTTTTCTAAATTTTTTCACATCAATCGGATCAAAAACACAATTTCGATTCCAACATGCAACAACTTCTGCTTCATATTTCTGGCTATAATGACTGATCCTCATATCGGGTTCCTCCACATGTTAATATGTTAATATATTATCTTCACTTTCATTATAGCACGCTCATTACGAAATGCAAGCGTTTTCATATAATTTTATTAAAAAAAGCTGATCAATTATGACCAACTTTATTGAGCTTTTATATTCACTGTAACTGAATACCAGTCAGAATTAAAATAAGTTTCAGAATACTCAAGGATATTATCCTGATCATCATAAGCTGTACGACGAATAAAGAAAGCGGGATAACCATTCTTTACATTCATTTGTGTATAAATATTGCTGTCTGTAATATACTTCACAGAATAATTCTCATTCACCCATGCAGGATACAAATGTGCTTCATTGAGTGTTTTATAGAAAGAACGTGTTCTTTTCAGCGATTCAGCTTGTGTTAATGTAATCAAATCTGCGGATACATAAGAAATATGATAGGCTACCGGTTCATTGTTAGCTAAACGAACACGCTCAATTTTAATCATTTTAGCCTGTTCACTAATGCCCAGCTTTTCAGCAATATCTGGATTTTGTATTTCCTCGATTGAGTTAATATGCATGTCTATGGTATAGCCCTGCTGAAGAAGTTCTTCTGAAAATGAGATTGAGGTCAGACCACGAATCATTTTCTTTTTTGTCACAAAAGTTCCAGCACCTTGAACACCATAAAGATATCCCTGATTAATCAGATCTGCGAAAGCTTTACGAACCGTAATTGTTGATACATTATATTTCTTTTTCAGTACAGATTCACTGTCAACTTTATCTCCCGGTTTGAGTTCTCCGTTTTTGATCGCTGAAATGATATCTTTTTCAATCTGTAAATATTTTACTACTTTCTGCATGGTATCACCTCACAGATATATTATCATGAAAGCGTACTCATTTACATATAAAAATATTAAAACAACGCTTAATTTCTAGCTATTTTAATTCTTCAGACTCTGATTGACATGAAATTCATTTTGATTTTAATAGATCTTGTTTTGAAAGAATATCACAACAAGAAATAGCTTAAATGAGTCATAAAATTGATGGATCTTTTTATAACCATTTTAACTTTGTTTTAGTTAAACTTATTCATTTTTATACTGAATAAAGCTGAAGTTCATAGAGTTTCTTATAGATTCCATTTTGCTGAAGAAGCTCTTGATGAGTACCCATTTCACGAATTTTTCCTTTATGCATCACTATAATATTGTCTGCATGCTGAATCGTACTTAATCGATGTGCAACCATGATAGTTGTTCTGCCTTCCATCAGTTTTTCCAAAGCATCCTGTATCAATTGCTCAGTTTCAGTATCAATATTGGCGGTTGCTTCATCCATAACAAGAATTTTTGGATCAAAAGCCAAAGTCCTTGCAAAAGATAATAGTTGTCTTTGACCGCTTGATAATGTTGAACCTCTTTCACTGACAAGCTCATGATACTGATTCGGTAATTGTTCAATAAAATGAGAAGCATTCACTGTTTTAGCACATTCTTTTATTTTCTCATCGCTTATTTCTTCATTCTGCAGACGAATATTACCTGCAATATCTCCTGTAAATATAAAGACATCCTGCTGGACCTGACCGATTGCTTCACGTATTTCTTGAATGCTTAACTCTTTAATATCAACATCATCGATCAGAATCTGACCTTTTTGAATATCATAATATCGTCCAATAAGATTTAGTATGGAGGATTTGCCTGCTCCGGTTGCACCAACAAAGGCTACTTTTTCTCCCGGCTGAATCACAAAAGAAACATCTTTTAATACATAATCATCATTTTCATAAGCAAAGAAGACATGTTTAAATTCAATCTTTCCTTTGATTTTTCCCAATTTTACAGGCTTTTCTTTTTCTTCAATCGTATTTTTCTCATCTAAAACGGTAAATATTTTCTCAGCACTTGCATAAGCATTCTGTAAGGTTGAAAACTGTTCGGCAAGGTCCTGTATCGGTTCGAAAAAATTTGAGATGTAATTAATAAAAACATACATGATACCCAAAGTAATACTGCCATCTAGAACACTTCTTGCGGATGTATACAGAACAATGGCTAAAGCTATCTGAGACAAGAAATAGATGGATGGCCGAAAAATTGCAAAGATTGTAAGCTGTCTGATATTGGTACGATATAAATCCTTACTTTTTTCAAAAAATTCATCAAATTTCATTTTTTCGTTAGCAAAAATCTGTATCAGACGCATTCCCGAAATGTTTTCGCTTAAGAATGTATTCAACATGGATATCTTTGTGCGGACTAAGCGATGAACCTTTCTTGATAAGGTTTTAAAAATGTATGTTAACATTGCAATGAGCGGCAGCATAGCAAAAGAATACAAAGCAAGTTTCAAATTAATGCTCAGCATGACAATCGCTAAACCCAATATTTTAACTGAATTTTTAAACAAACGGATCAGGATCGTCGCATACATTTCATGAAGACCTTCTACATCGTTTGTAATTCGTGTTATGATTCTGCCAACTGGATGGGTGTCAAAATATCTTAATGGTAAAGAATGCACATGATGAAACAACTGTTCACGAATCGTATAAATAATATTCTGACCCGTCAGCTGCAGAATCATCGTCTGTGCGTAAGAACAGATGAGATTTAATAACAGAACAATGATATATAAAACACCAATGCGTAATATGCCGTAAAAATCATTTCTTCTTAATGTTGATAATTCCTCACTGGTAAGTTTATTTCCTTGTAAGCCATGAATGAGAATAGTATGATCATCAATTTTATCCGGTATGATTTCCTCCATTGTCAGCTCATAGAGTTCATCACTTTCTGCTTTTGATAGATTCATAAAATAATAATATTGATCTTCTGCCATCACTAATTGGGCAAATGTTTGACATCCCTCTAAATCCTTTGTCAGATATTGTCCCTGAAATAGCAGATCACTTTCATCTGTGATTCCATAAGGTGTATTATAACCTTCGATATACACATCAATGGCATTTCCAATTAATACAGGACGAATCAGCTCAAATCCGGTTATGAATAAAACTAATATTGCTGAGATCACCATCTGTTTTACATAAGGCTTTACATACGCTAAAAGACGTTGGGTAATATTTCCAGAGAATTCGGATTCAACTTGTTCTTCAATTATTTCAGCCATATTCTCCTCCTTATTCCGCACTGAGCTGTTTTTCCAGCTGCTGCTTCTCGTACATTTCCTTAAAAATACCATTCAATGCCATCAGTTCATCAAATGTTCCATATTCAACGCATCTTCCTTCATCCAAAATCAAAATATGATCAGCATTTTTTACAGTTGAAATTCGATGAGCAATCAAAATGGTTGTTTTATTCTGACGTTTCTTTTTCAGATTTTCTAATATGTTATCTTCTGTATCTGTATCAACAGCACTTAATGAATCATCCATAATTAAAATAGGAGAATTCTTTAAAAATGCTCTGGCAATTGCACAGCGCTGCTTTTGTCCGCCTGACAAAGTAACGCCTCTTTCACCAACCACTGTTTCATAGCCATCAGGAAAATCTTTGATGTTATCATGAACACAGGCATCCTTACAGACTTCTACAATTTCTTCGTGACTCACTTTTTCTTTTCCAAATGCGATATTCTTTTCAATGGTATCGCTGAATAAATAGCTGTCCTGCGGTACATAGGCAATATTACTTCTTAAAGTCTTAAGAGGCAATTTTTTAATGTCGTGCCCATCAAATAAGATATCTCCTTTGCTGACATCATAAAGGCGAAGCAAAAGATTAACTAATGTTGTTTTTCCATGACCACATTTTCCAAGTATAGCCAATGTTTCACCTTGCTTAATTTCCAAATTAAGAGAATCAATCGCCAACGGAAGTCCTTCTCCATAGGAAAAGCTTAAATCATGAATCGAAATTGCCCCTTTCAGTTCATTAACATCAAGCGGATTTTCATCATCACGGATATCTGGAATTTCATGAAATATCTGAGAAATTCTTCCAATGGCTGCTCTTCCCTGTGAAAAAGAAGTGATGCTGTCACCCAGAGCAATCATTGGCCATACCAACATACCCAAATATTGCGTATAAGCAACAAAACGTCCTAAAGTAATCTGAGCTGTGATAGCTAAATAACCGCCATAAATAATTGTAATAGCATAGGATACGCCTATCACAAAATCAAGCAAAGGCATAAATGTAGCCATCAATTTAACTACATCCATATTTTTTTGTTTATTATATAAGTTAATTTTCTTAAATACCTCATCCTGTCGATCTTCCTGAACAAAAGCTTTGATCACACGCTCACCGGTAACACTTTCCTGAACAGCATCACTCAGTTTTGCGAAAGCATCCTGTTTCAAAGCAAATTTTCTTTCAAAGGCTTCACCAAAATAATACCCGCCAACAGCAATTACACTCATTGGAATCAATGTCATAAGAGTTAATCTTGCATCAACATAAACCATCATTTTGTATAAAACCAAAGCTGTCATAACAACAGCATCAAAGCTGCTGATAACAGCTGGACCAATTGAATTTCTTAAAGCATCTAAATCATTGGTAAAATGCGTCATCAAATCTCCTGTTTTATGTGAATTAAAATAGTTTTGTGACAACAACTCAAGTTTACCAAACATATCCATACGCAATTCATGTTCAATCTTTCTTGCTGTACCAAAAATAAAAAAGCGCCATAAAACTCTACCTAATGCTATGATCAAAGCAAATAAAAGCATTGTAAAAACAAGCTTTACTACATCTTCAAGATGAAGTGAAAAACTTGAGAGTCCATCTGTGATTTCCCCAGTAATCTGAGGAATATACAAATTGACATAATCAACAATTAAAAGTGTAACAAGGCCTAATACATAAGGTATTTTATATTTCCATATATATGGAAATAACACTCCTTTTTTCTTTGACATCATCCCATCCCCTAGCAGTAATACAATTATTTTAAAACGAACATCTCTTATTTTCAACAGAAAAACTGTCGTTTTATCGACAGTTCAGTTTGATTATTCGAACTCTTTTTTCTAGATTAAATGTAAGTTTTGACATGCATATTGAATACCATCTTCATCAATACTTTTCGTGACATAATCACTTTTCTGTTTTAATTCCTCCACAGCATTTCCCATGGCGACTCCAATACCAGCCCACTGAATGATTTCCAAATCATTTAAACTGTCACCAAAAACAATACAGTCTTCAGCTTTTCCATTCAGTTGTCTCATTAAAAAACATAAGGCTGATTTTTTGCTTACATTGGGAAGCCGAATATCACCGTATTGATCATTCACATTAACAACACTGATACGATCGCTAAAAAAATGATTAAATGCTTTCTGTTCACAAATATCTGCTCCCAAAGTTCCATCATTGGGTAATAAATGAGGATCAATTTTATTTGAAAAAAGAATGGTTTTATTTAATCGCTCAACATTACGTTCATAAATACTTTGAAATGCCGGATGATCAAGATACACATAAGTTCTATCAGGATATTTCAGCATCAGCCCTAAATGATTATTTTCACAGTATTCACAGATATCTCTTACTAATTCTTCATGGATTTTTTCTGAAAGAATGACTTGACCTTGATGATCTATTACTATATGTCCATTGTTACAAATCAAATAATCAGGATGAATTTCAGCCTGCCAAAGCTTATCCAAAGTTAAAGGAGGACGCCCTGTTGCGATAATGATGATGCAGCCTGTTTTTTGAAGTTTTTTTATAGTATTGATACTGCTTAGAGTAAATTGCTTTTTTTCTTCATCAAACAGAGTTCCATCTATATCAAATATCACAAATTTCATGGCTCCTCCTATGGTTTATTCTTTTACTGCTCTGGCTGCTTCAATGAATTCTTTAGCACGAACAGGATCAATTGGATTATACAAATATCCATCTTTCTTAATGGTTGTTCCTACAATGACTCCATCGGAATATGGCAGTAAGTCTTTAATATTATTTTTATTTGATCCACTTCCCAAGATCAGTGGTTTATCCGGGAATTGCTCTTTAATTTTTCTGAAATGTGCTTCTTCAGGCGGCAAACCAGCTCTTGGTCCGCCAATCAGCATTCCTGATATTGGCATAACTGCAAAACCTGAACCAATTTGCTCAGCTACTTCACGACTGTCCAGACAAGTTCCGCCATGAGCTTCAAAATATGTATAGACATGAACATTATCTGCTCCTATAGCATGACGATAGCGGAAGATTTCTGCTGGATCAAAGTTCTGATATCCAAATGAGCCTGTATAGCTGTTGCTGACATAAGTACGCACAAATTTAGCGCCTATTGCAT
>CAMEIZ010000048.1 GCA_945919165.1 uncultured Traorella sp. | reverse complement strand
ATTCAGGCTTTAACTCGTCTTTTACTGGCTAAAAATGTTCGTGAAGTAGTAGTAAATACAAAACTGGATTCAAAATTTAAAAAAGTAATTGAGGACCTTCAAATAACACTATCCTATAATGATAATATTTATTGCCGAGATGTCTATGAAAACTTAGTTGATCATATTGATCATAAAGGAATCTTAAATGCTTTTGGTCAACTGACAAATTATTTAGAAGAAACTCAAAAAACAGTCATGTCTCATCTAAGCAGAGTTGAAGTTATCAGTGAAGAAGAAACGATGCAGATGGATTTTTCAACACGTCAGAATTTGGAATTAACACAACCGCTTAGAGTGAATTCAAAATCACAGACTTTATGGTCATTTTTAGATCACTGTGAAAGTGCTATGGGATCCAGAATGCTGAGAAGGTGGATAGAAGCGCCTCTTGTGGATATTGATGAAATCAATCGCCGTGAAGATGCCATAGATTTTTTCAATAGTAATTTTATTGTGAAAGATGAGATGAAAGAATATCTTTCCAGTGTTTATGATTTAGAACGTCTATGTGCACGTGTTGCAATTTCAAATGCCAATCCAAAAGATTGTGTACGCCTTGCAACAACTTTGTCGGTTGTGCCTAGTATTTTCGAAATAATAAAAAATTGCAAACCATATGCACATCTTGCAAAATGTGATCCATGTAAAAATCTGTATTTAAAATTAAAAGATGCTTTTGTAGATAATCCTCCAGTTCATATAAAAGATGGTAATATTTTTGTAGAAGGTTATAATGAACAGCTGGACGAATATAAAAAACTCTCAAAGAGTTCTCAGGAATGGATTTTAGAATTTGAAGCAAAAGAAAGAGAAAAAACACAAATCAAAAATCTGAAGATTGGTTATAATCGTGTATTTGGTTATTATATTGAGGTTTCAAAAGGTAACATTCCTTTAGTAAAAGAAGAATATGGCTATATACGCAAACAGACACTTACAAATTGTGAACGATATGTAACACAAGAATTAAAAGAAAAAGAAGATGCTATACTTCATGCTCAGGAAAAAAGCATACGACTTGAAATCAGTTTATTTAATGAATTAATAGAAGAAATCAAGACATATTTGCCAAAACTTCATGAAATTGCCAATAACTGTGCTATTATTGATTGTCTTTATTCCTTAGCAGTTGTTTCAAATGAAAGTGGTTATGTACGCCCTAAATTTACAAATCAACATCGTATTGAGTTAATTGATGGCAGACATCCTATATTAGAAAAAGTGTTACAGGGAAATCGTTATATACCTAATTCTCTGGTTATGGAAGAAAACGAAGATATTGATATTATAACTGGACCTAATATGGGAGGTAAATCTACTTTTATGAGGCAGATTGCCAGTATCGTCATTTTGGCACAAATAGGTTGTTTTGTTCCTGCGAAAAAAGCAATCTTACCAATATTTGATAAGATCTTTACAAGGATTGGGGCCAGTGATGATATTATGAGCGGTCAGTCTACTTTTATGGTAGAGATGACAGAAGCGAATCATGCTCTGATGAATGCTACTGAAAATTCATTGATCTTGTTTGATGAAATCGGTCGAGGTACTTCAACCTATGATGGAATGTCATTGGCACATGCTATGATTGAATACATTGATCAAACCATTCATGCTAAAACTCTGTTTTCAACACATTATCATGAATTAACAGCACTTCAGAAACAATATGATTCAATACGAAATCTTCATGTAGATGTACATGAAGAAAATGATCATGTTACTTTTCTTTATAAAGTCATAGAAGGAAAAGCAGATAAAAGTTATGGAATTAATGTAGCACGTCTGGCAAAACTTCCGGATTCTATCTTAGAAAGAGCAAATCAGATATTAGCCGGACTTGAATCACAAAAGCAATTGGATCTTAATGAGGCAAGTCATTTTGAGTTTAAACGAGAAGAGAATGTATTTGAAAAGAAATTATGTGAAACAATAGCTCAATGTGATCTTGATTCATTAAGTCCAAGAGAAGCGATGGAATTCCTTTATGATATTCAGGATAAATTAAAAAATCGATAGGAGAATTTATGAGCAAAATCAGACAGCTGGATGAACATATTACCAATATGATTGCTGCCGGTGAAGTTGTAGAAAGACCCATGGGAATCGTCAAAGAATGTATTGAAAACTCAATTGATGCACATGCTAATCATATTGAAGTGCATATATATGACGGTGGATTGTCAAAAATAACCATTATAGATGATGGTGATGGCATGGATCAAATTGATGCGGCAATGGCTTTTGAGAGACATGCGACAAGTAAAATAAAAGAAGAAAGTGATTTGTGGAATATACACTCATTAGGATTTCGTGGAGAAGCAGTACCCTCCATTGCATCTGTCAGTGAAGTTACTCTCAAAACAAATAATGGGAAAGAATCAACAAGAATTCAGGTTCACTATGGAAAAAGAATTAGTTATCAAGCATATCCAACACCAAAAGGAACACAAATAGACATTGAAAATCTTTTTGCTAAAACACCAGCTCGTTATAAACATTTAAAGACAACACAATATGAGTTTTCACTCATTAGTGATGTAGTACAAAAATTTGCATTAGGATATCCGCATATTTCTTTTTTACTGACACATAACAATGTTGAGACCTTTAAAACAACCGGAAAAGGTAACTTACAAGAGGTTATCTTACAGATTTTTGGAAGAGAATGTGCAAAAGGTGCCATATTGATTGATAGTCATGATGATGATTATCATATTAGTGGTTATGCCATTCAGCCCAATATTACACGAGCAACAAAATATTATATGTATGTTTATATGAATCACCGAATGGTACGTCAACAGCGTCTTTATAAGTCTATTCAGGATGCTTATCACGCTTACATGCCTTCAGATAGATATCCTATTGTTGTACTGAATATTGAAATGGATGCCCAATTGATTGATGTGAATGTTCATCCATCAAAATGGGAAGTTCGACTTTCAAAAGAAAAACAATTGGAAAATCTTATTTATTCCACGATTCAAAATGCTTTGCGAAATCATCTTCAGATACCAGAAATACAGCCAGTAAAAGAGAAAGTGAAAGTTGAAATGCCATCGTTTGATCTTTATAAACAAAATCAGATTTATGAAGAAGTTTTTGAAAAAAAAGCATCCGACTATAATCCAATCAATCAGAAAACAAATGATCTGTCTATCAAAACAGAAATGATTGAAAAAGAGGAAATATCTGATAATGATACATTATATATAGAACCATTAAATCCATCCTTTCCAGAATTAACCGTAATAGGACAATTTCATGGAAATTATATTTTAGCACAAGGTGATAAAGGTCTTTATATCATTGATCAGCATGCAGCACAGGAAAAGTATCATTATGAATGCTTAAGAAGAAATATCTTTAAAAAATGTCAAATGCAGACTTTATTAATACCTGAAATTATTCAAACGACACCGGGAATACTTGCTCAGCTAAAAGATATCAATGCACTATTAGCACATATGCAAATAGAATGTGAATGCTTTGGAGAAGATGCTTTAATTCTAAGAGAAATACCAATATGGCTAAAAGACACAGATCTTACAAAGTTTATGCAAGATATTTTAGATTTCTACCAGAAAAATCAAAAGATTGATTTAGAAGAGCTTAGAAAAACTGTTTTAGCTTCAATAGCTTGTCATTCAAGTATACGATTCAATCGTAAGCTTAGTTTAGAAGAAATGAAACAAGTGATTTTGGATTTAAAAAAATGTGAACAGCCATTTTCATGTCCGCATGGACGGCCAACCATGATTTGTATTACGGATCAACAGCTGGAAAAAGATTTCTATCGAGGTGGATAATGGAAAAAATATTAATTATCGTAGGCCCTACAGGTGTAGGAAAAACATCTTTGAGTATTCAATTAGCAAAACGATATAAAACAGAAATCATTAGTGGAGATTCCATGCAGGTTTATAGAGAAATGAATATTGGAACAGCGAAAGTTACCAAAGAAGAAATGCAAGGAATCAAACATCATATGGTAGATTGCTATTCATATAAAGATGAATTTAATGTCATGATTTTTCAAAAAGAAGCAAGAAAAATTGTTCATGAATTGAACGTAAAACATCAGCTGCCTATTGTATGCGGAGGAACAGGTTTATATATAAAATCCTTGTATTACGATTATGAATTCAAAGAAGAAGCAGTTGATGAGAAATTTGCACAATTTTTAAAATCAAGAAGTGATGATGAATGCTATCGAATGTTAGAAATTATTGATCCAAAATCTTGTGAGACGATTCATCCAAATAATAGAAAAAGAGTAGAACGAGCATTGATGAGAACACATCTCGGACATAAAAAAAGTGAAGATGAAGAAAAACAGAATCATCAGCCTATTTATGATGCATATGTAATTGGGCTAAGTGCGTCACGTGAAACAGTCTATGAAAGGATTAATCAACGAGTCGATTTGATGATGAAAGATGGACTGAAAGAGGAAGTACAATCATTAATTCATGAAAAGAGTGATTGGGAACTTCAGAGTCTTCAAGGTATTGGTTATAAAGAATGGAAGGATTATTTTGAAAATAAAGCTGAATTGAACACGACTATAGAACTTATTAAAAAGAATTCACGTAATTTCGCAAAGAGACAATACACCTGGTTTAATAATCAAATGCAAGTACATTGGTACAATATAGAAGAAAAAGATTATCTGAGTAAAATATTTCATGATATAGATAAATGGACAGAAAAATGATAAATGTCATGAATTAGGATATGAAAAGATAAAAATGAAAACGCTGCCAAAAAAAGTATTGACAAAGTGGTTATAACAAGTTATACTGATAACGAAGGAAAGAGAAAGAATATGAGTAATGTTTATAATAAAGTTCCCCTTTACTGTAAACTTGCTGAACAACTGGATGAACAGATTAAAAACGGAACTTTAAAAAAAGGTGAAAAGATACCATCAGAAAGAGAACTTTGTGAAATTTACAATGTTTCTAGAATGACGGTTCGATTGGCGATTGATGAATTGGATCGACAGGGAAAAATTGAAAAAATACAAGGGAAGGGAACTTTTGTATTGAATACCAGCATTGTACAAAATTTGAACAATGTGTATAGCTTTTCAAAAGAAATGGAAAAGCAGGGAAAAATTTCTTCAACCAAGATCCTAAAAAGAGAAATAATGGCAGCAAACTATAGTATTGCTTCCCATTTAGGTATCAATGAAAACGATCAAGTCGTGTATTTGGAAAGATTAAGACTTGCTGAAGATGTAGCGGTGATGGTTGAGAAGGCTTGGTTTCCCTATCATCCATATGAATTTCTGCTGAGTATTGATTTTAGTCGTAAGGGTTTATATAAAACTTTAGAAGAGGATTATGGAATACGTATCAATCACGCAACGGAAACATTTAAAGCAACAGAGTTGAACAATTATGAATGCTCACTTCTGAATTGTCCTAAAAAACAGTATGGTCTTTTGGTAAAGCGAACATCATACAGTGATGATAAAATAGTTTGTTATTCTGTGATAGTTTCAAAGGGTGATATATTTGAATTCACGGTACAATTGAATAATGAATAAGAGATATGAAAATATCTCTTACTTAAAAGTTAAACTGGTTATAACATTATAACTAATAGGAGAAGAAAATGATAAAAGATATATTGACTGAAAATGTTGTGTTATGCGATGTAGAAGTAAAAAATTGGAGAGAAGCGGCTCAGGCAGCTGGCGGATTACTGGTTCGAGCAGGTAAGGTTCATGAATCGTTTATTGATTCAATGATTCAGACAGTAGAAAAGTTTGGTCCTTATATGATTTTAGTGCCAAAAGTTTGTTTTTTCCATGGTGAACCCAATGAAAATGTAAAAGAAGCATGCCTTTCTCTTTGTGTTTTAAAAAATCCAGTCTATTTTGATGATTTTGATCATCAGCAAATCAATTGTGCATTTGCATTTGGGGCAGTTGATAAAGATTCTCATATGGAAATGATCATGAATGTGGCAAAAATTCTACAAAATGAACAGTTTATAGAAGCTATAACCAACAACTATCCAAAAGAAAAAATTATGGAAATCATTCAAAAATATTAAAGGAGGCAAAAAATGAAACAGAATGAGTATTATGAAATTGTGAAGGATCAGTTAGAAAGGCAGATGAAAGATGAAGTTGAGTCAATTGAAAAGGCAGCTCAGTATTGCGCTGAATCTGTTATGAAAAAAAGACTGATTCATGTGTTTGGCTGCGGTCATTCACAGATGTTTGCGATGGAAGTGTTCTATCGTGCAGGGGGGTTGGTACCAGTTAATGCTTTATTGATACCACATTTGGCTTTGTTTCCAAAAGCAAAATTAAGTACACTTCAGGAAAGAGTTGAAGGCTTTAGCGGAGAGTATTTAAAATTGGAAAATGTGAGCGGAGAAGATACAATGATTATTGTTTCTATTTCCGGAAGAAATGCAGGAGTTGTTGATATGGCTTTGGAAGCTAAGAGAATTGGTATGAAAGTAATTGCTTTGGTATCAAAACAGTTTTCAGATAAAGTAAGCAGTCGCCATAGCTCAGGGAAAAATCTGAAAGAAGTTGCTGACATTGTGATTGATATTAAGTGTGTTGCGGGAGATGCCTGTCTGTCAATGGAAGGTATGAAAGCAAAATTTACAGGAACATCAACAATTTTAGGAATGACAGTGATGGATTGCATCATGGCTAGAACAATTGAATTATGTGTTGAACAAGGATATATTCCTCCGGTTTATGTCAGTAGTAATTTAGATAGCGGAGATGCAATTAATGCAGAGTATATAAAAGAATATGGTAATTTAATTGATTGCCTATAGGAGAGAAAATATGATGAGAATCATTACGGTATGTGGTCTTGGTGTAGGATCTTCGCTAATTATGAAAATGACAGTAGATTCAGCTATGAATCAATTAGGAGTAAAATGCAGTATTGAACATTGGGATATGGGTACTGTGAAAGGTAAACCTTGTGATCTGATTGTAACAACTGAAGAATTTCAGAAAAATTTTCAAGATCAAAAAAATGTAGTGTATTTAAAAAATATGGTTGATGTGAAAGAAGCTAAAGAAAAGCTAGAAACATATCTGAAAGAAAACAGTTTGTTGTAAAGGAGGGGATGATATATGCTAGATTTTCTGATTAATATTCTTGAAACACCTGCAATTGTACTTGGTTTAGTAGCTTTAGTTGGTTTATTGCTACAGAAAAAACCAGCCGGCCAAGTATTTTCAGGAACTGTAAAAACAGCTTTAGGTATGCTGGTTCTGAGTGCAGGAAGCGGTTTGATTGTAACTGAAATATTGCCGTTTGTTGATTTGTTTTCAACTGTCTTCAATCTACAGGGTTTTGCTACTTCAAGTGAAGCAGTAGTTGGAGCAATGCAGAATTCTGTAGCTATTATTGCAAGTACAAGTGCAATTGTTATGGCAGTAGGATTCTTAGTCAATGTCTTGGTAGCAAGATTCAGTCCATTAAAGTATATTTTCTTAACTGGACATATGATGTGGATCTTATCAGTTGCGATTGCAGGAAGCCTATATGTAGCAGGATTCAATGAAACGATGATTATGGTAATTGGGTCATTACTTCAAGGTATATTGATGGCTGTATTACCAGCAATTGGTCAGCCAATGGTAAGAGAAGTAACAGGCAGTGATAACTTTGCTATGGCGCATTTGACAACACTTGGAACAGTAATCAGTGGTTATGTGGGTGGTTTAGTTGGTGATAAGAGCAAAAATGCAGAAGAAATTAAACTTCCAGAGTCATTAGAATTCTTTAAAGATACTTCAATGTCAGTATCTATTGTCATGGGAATATTCTATTTGTTAGTAGTTATCCTGGCAGGACCAGAAAAAGTTGCAGCTTATGCAGGTGAACAAAATTACATCGTTTACGGTTTGTTAAAAGCATTAGGATTTACAGCTGGAATTTTAGTGTTATTGCAAGGTGTACGTATGTTCTTAGGAGAATTGGTTCCTGCATTTAAAGGAATCAGTGACAAGTTGGTTCCGGGTGCTATTCCTGCATTGGATGTTCCGGCATTGTTTGCGTTTGCACCAAATTCATTAATGATTGGTTTCGTGACGGCAGTCGTAGGTATGATCGTAGGTATGTTTGCATCAAGTGCCGTATTTAAAGTTGTTCCTTTAGTTTCTATTATTGGTGCTTTCTTTACAGGTGGAGTTGCTGGTATTTTTGGAAATGCTCGAGGTGGTACAAGAGGAGCTGTAGTAGCAGGTTTCGTTTATGGATTTATTCTGATCTTTGCTTCTGCCTTCTTATTTACAATCTTTGATTATGCAGCTTATGGAGCAGCAGGAGTCGGACATGATTGTGTGGATGTCATGGTAGTAATGACCTTAATGAAGAACGCTTATATTGGTATAGCAGTAATTATTGCAGTCTTTGCTCTATTGTGTTGGAAAACAATTGCAGATAAGAAAAAAGCTGCAAAATAAAGACCTCACTTAAGGAAGCGAAAGCTCAATGTCATTAAGTTAAGACAGAATTGAAAAGAAGGTGCTAATTTGAATTAGCCCTTCTTTTTTATGAGAATTTTCCATAATTCTATTGACATATTGATTGAGATGTGCGGCTAATTATTCATTTCTACCAATGAATAATTAGCCAATTGTTTATAGATATAGATTTTTGGAGGTATTATCTATGAGCAATTCAAAACAACTACTTGAAATATTCAATCGTGCTATTTCTACTGTTTCTGATTCATCTTCACTCTTTGTTGTAAATCCTGAAGCCGATTTCACAAGAAACAGATTACTCAAATTTGAAACTGTCATGAAAAGCGTTATTTGTATGGAAGCAGGTTCGCTAAGAGATGAGCTATTGAAACTAAATGAATATTTGGTTTCTACTCCTACTGCTTCAGCTTTTGTTCAAGCAAGAAGCAAAATCAAATGCGATGCATTCAAAGCCGTCTTTGATATCTTTAATAAAAGGTCTCATGTATCAAAGACGTATAAAAACTATCGTTTATTGGCAATTGATGGAAGTGTGCTTCCTATAGATAATTCATTTATCGATGAAGAAACTACAATACTTAAGATCAATCAATTTGATAAAACTTTCTCAGCATTTCATCTTAATGCATTATATGATCTGCTTGAATGCACTTATGATGATTTAATTATCCAAGGTCAAGCCAAAATGAATGAAAATGATGCTTTTTGCCAGTTCGTCGATAGATATAACGGTAGGAAAGCGATTTTTATTGGGGATCGTAATTATGAATCATTCAATGACTTTGAACATGTAGTCTGTTCAGGAAACAAATACCTGATACGTGTAAAGGATATCCATTCAAAAACCAGCATTGTCAAAAGTTTTGGTCAACTTCCCGATAGTGAATTTGATAGATGTTTCCCGTCTTCTTACAAGGAGAAGTACAAACTATATCAGAGCACATGCAGAGATATTTAAACATATGCCGAAGAGTCAGCGTTTTGATTATTTTGATGAGGACATTCATATCCCATATGAATTTCATTCGAGAATTGTTCGATTCAAAATTACTGAAGATACCTATGAATGTATCATGACCAATCTCCATAGAGATGATTTTTCTGTTGAGGAGATCAAAGACCTTTATCATAAACGTTGGGGCGTTGAAACTTCATTCAGAGAATTAAAATATGCGATAGGATTAAGTGCCTTGCACAGCAAGAAAAGAGAATTGATCAAACAGGAGATATATGCTCGAATTCTTCTCTATAATTTTTCTCAACGTATTATTCAGAAAATCAAGATTGATAAACGAAAAACCAAATATACATATCAAATCAATTTTACACGTGCATTTCATCTTGTAAGAGAATTTTTAAGAAAAAAGAGCGGAAAACCGCTCCCCGTTGAATCGTTAATAGCTAAAGAAATATTACCTATACGCCCATATAGAAGTAATACCAGACACCCCAAGTTTAAAGGTGTTGTATATTTTAACTATAGATTCGATTAACACTTATCATTATACACTAAACAATGTAGTTTTGTACTACAGTTTTCATAATGCTTTAATATAAAAAACAGAAGATAATTCTCTTTTGAAATATATCTTCTGTATTTTTTATCATTATTAACTTAATGACATTGAGCGAAAGCTTCCTTTTCGTATTTGTTGATTTATAGTATAATGGACATTACAACAGGAGGTAATAATTATGAATTTATCAGTAATTATGAATGAAGAAATAACTGATGATTGGATGGATAAAATGATTAAGTTAGATCAAAAAATATTTCCGCCTGTAGGAAATGATGCATTATCACCCGACTATATTCGATCTTTATATAAGGACAGCAAAGAAGGTCTGATTTTTGTCATTGATCAGGAAAACAATCAATTAGCAGGTTACATGACTTTTATTTTTATTGATGAAGTGCAAAGGGATGACTATCTGAATGGAGGACATTATTCAGAATTAAGAAATGTTAAAATGACAAAAAATAAGAATATTATGTATCTTTATACGATAGCAGTCTCAGAAGCATATCGAGGAACGCCATGTATGAAAATGATGGGAAGATCATTAGTAAAATGGTTGGATGAAAAAGAAAAGGAAGGCTTTGAAGTCAGAGAAGTATATGCAGAAGCGGTATCAGTTTCCGGGGCAAAATCAGTTTCAAAGGGATTTGAAATGGAACCGATGAAAGATGTAGATTCTCAAGGTATTGGTCATTATCAATCATTAGATGGTTTGAGAAAATACAGAGAAAAGATGAAAATGAATTAATTAAAGATAAGCTCAGTGGAATACACTGGGTTTTTTGTTAGGAGTAATTCAAAGTCAAAATGATAAAAATAGTAACAGATCAAAATAAAATTATTAAGAAGATCGTAAAGAAGAAAGAGAAGTATGATATAATAACTACGTCTGCAACAACAATGAAATAAAGGAGATTCTTGTATGAAAGGTATGTTTATCACATTTGAAGGACCGGATGGAAGCGGAAAGACAACAATTTCAACGGCAGTTACAGAAAAATTAAAAGAAATGGGATATGATGCTATTTATACTAGAGAACCAGGAGGAATTGATATTGCTGAACAGATTCGAAATGTGATTCTGGATCCTAAAAATGTTACTATGGATGCGAAAACAGAAGCATTGCTGTATGCAGCATCAAGACGGCAGCATTTAGTGGAAAAAGTAATACCAGCTCTAAAAAAAGGGCAGATTGTGATCTGTGATCGTTTTGTTGACAGTTCTCTTGCTTATCAAGGATATGCACGCCATTTAGGTATTGAAAATGTTTTTAGAATCAATGAGTTCGCAATTGAAGGTCATTTTCCTGATATTACTATCTTCTTAAATCTTGGTTATGAAGATGGATTAAAAAGAATTGAAAAAAGAGCTTTTAAAGATCGTCTTGACCTTGAAACAAATGATTTTCAC
>CAMEIZ010000047.1 GCA_945919165.1 uncultured Traorella sp. | reverse complement strand
TAAAAGGAATTACATTACGTGATATGGTAGCTTGTGTTTCTATATATCTATTATAATACTTTTTTATAAAATATCTACACTTTTAAAGAAAAAAGTGTAAGCGTTTTCCATTATTTTCCATTTAATTATGAAAAGAAAAGTCATCTTTTTTAACATATTCTAATGTTATGTTCTTTTTTTACAATATCATCTGCCATAATATCCAACCATAATACAATTTTATCCATTTGATATATTCAATGAATTAATTTTGTCATTTATAACTGAATTTTGATAAAGCATTAAAAAGGATGAATACTTTTGATATGCACTCATCCTTAGTTTCGTTTTCACAAATCAGAAGATGTTTCAAACACTATTTCACATCTTTGTTTAAAACACTTTTTCTTAAAGTATAATTTCTCCCTGTGCAGTTGAAGAAATGGCAGCAGCATTCGCTTCATCTGTATCAATATGCATAGCTAATGCATAAGAATCGGAAACACGCACTACTGTATCAGCAAATGTCAGGCTTCTTCCATCCGTATCAATTTTCACGCTGACGATCTGTCCGTTTTCAACTCCGTAATACTCAGCATCTTTCTTTGTCATATGAATATGACGTTTGGCGGCAATCACACCTTCTTTGATTTCAACTTCTCCGCATGGTCCTACAATTGTAATTCCATTTGTATTGGCAATATCACCTGATTCACGAATCATGGCTGCTACACCCACAGTTCTGGCATCAGTCAGAGATAATTCAACCTGTGTATTCTTACGAACAGGACCTAAAACTGAAAGTTTCATTTCACCGCGTGTACCACGAATCGTTACTTTTTCTTCGCAGGCAAACTGGCCTGGCTGAGACAGCATTTTCTTTACTGTCAGTTCATGACCTTGACCAAATAATGTTTCTAAATCTTCTTGTGACAGGTGAATGTGACGAGCACTCACTTCAACTAGTACTTTTTCTTTTGACATATTAATCTCCTTTACTTCGTTGATATTATAGGCGTTTCATTCTTTTTTTTCAACAATATTTCACTTTTGATTTGAATTTTATTGTTTAAAATATTTTCTGACAAGAGAAATAAAATACAATGATCCACAGATTAAAAGCACTCCCTTTTTTTTCATTCCATCCTGTATTGCTTTAACGTAGTCTTTTTCTATTTTTACCGGATAGTTTTCCCATGCTTCAGCTTTTTGAGCTCGATAGAAATCAAACTCGCAAATTGTGATATCGTCACTGATTTTTAAAAGCTTTTCAAGCATATTTGCGCCATCTTTATCTTTCAGACAGCTGAAAATAACATGAATATGATGAAAAGGCTTGATGGATTCTATCAATTCTGTCATTCCATCTGCGTTGTGAGCTCCATCTATAATAACCAAAGGATCCTGTTTGACGATTTCAAAACGTCCCGGCCATTCTGTATCATGTAACCCTCTTTCAATATTTTTAATTGATATCGCTACATTTTGACGTTTTAGCTCATTCACCACTTCTATTGCCAAAGCAGCATTTTTACACTGATAGGTGGCTAGTGTTGATAATTGATAATCTTGATTCTGATAAACAAATGATACACCATTTTCAATCTTGATGTCCGTGCATTCACCTACACAAATACAAGAACAGTGATGCTCTTTGCAGGTGTTTTTAAAAACCTGTATACAGTCTTTTCGTTTACTTCCTGTAATACAGTTGACGCCTTCTTTAATAATTGCTGCCTTTTCCTTCGCAATTGCTTCATAGGTATTACCCAAATATTCCATATGATCCAAACCAATGTTAGTTATTGCCGTTACAATTGGTTTTTTGAGAATATTGGTAGCATCCAGCCGTCCGCCCATTCCTACTTCAAATATCGCAAAATCAACTTTCTCATCTTTAAAATACAAAGAAGCCACCAGCATATCAATTTCAAACATGCTTAAATCATACTTTTTCCAGATTTCTTCACTTGAATTCAAATAAGATAACAGCTTTTCATCAGAAATATTCACATTATCAATTCTGATACGATCATGATGACTCACCAAATAGGGAGAAGTAAAGGTACCTACCTTATAACCTGCTTCATTTAAAATACTTCGGATATAATTAACACTGCTTCCTTTTCCATTGGTACCGCCAATATGAATACTTGTTAAATCATCCTGAGGATCATTCAATTCTTTCATTGCTTTTTTTAGCTGTTCAAGACCAGAATGATGGTGTTTTCTTTGTTCAATTGCAACAATTGCATCTTCACATTTGTTCCACATAGTTAATCCCTTATCTGCCAGTCAATTTCTTTCATTCCATGCTCTTTCAAAAAAGCATTGGTTTGTGAGAAATGTTTACAGCCAAAAAAACCATGATAAGCTGACAATGGACTTGGATGTGCACATTTCAAAATCAAATGCTGAGGATTGGTAATCAGCGCAGTCTTACTCTGGGCATTTCTTCCCCACAACAAAAACACAATAGGTTCTTTTCTCTCATTCAAGAGTGAAATTATTTTATCAGTTAAGATTTCCCATCCTTGATTGGCATGTGAATTAGCTTGTCCTTCTCTTACTGTTAAAACAGTGTTTAATAACAGCACTCCCTGTTTTGCCCACTGTGTCAATTCACCGTGTTGAGGCACTGTACAATTCAGATCACTTGCCAGCTCTTTAAAGATATTTTTTAAAGAAGGAGGTGGTTCAACTCCTTTTTTTACTGAAAAACAAAAACCATGTGCCTGATTCACCCCATGATAAGGATCCTGTCCCAGTATAACTGCTTTTACATCATGACAGCTGGTTGTTTTCAGGGCATTAAAAATATCATACATATCCGGATGTATTGAATAATGCTGATATTCATTCGCTAAAAAAACTCTTAATCTTTGATAATAATCTTTTTGAAATTCCTCTTTCAACAAGTCATCCCAATCATTTCCAATATGTACCATCTTACTTCATCCATTCTTCATATTCTTCACTTAATTGTTCCTGGCACTGATTGACTTGAGTCAGATCACATGCTTTCATTTTTTGGATAGTTTCATCCAAAAGTAAAAAATCAATTGCACCATCACTTCTGTTTTCTAAACCTACCCAGTTTTTTGAACAGGCATAATTCAGCGCTAATGCTTTCTCTTTAATATGTTCATTTCCAAAATCAAATTCATCAAGCATCTCTTCTGGAATCAAAGGTATCATGTAAGAATCATTACATAACAGCTGAATAGCAGCTTTTGAATGCATCAGAGTAATCAAATTCAAAGCTGCATTGGGATATTGCGTATTGGCATTTACAACATAGCCATAGCTGGAAGCCTGAGTGTATAATGCCTTCCCCTCTATGCTGGGTAATGGGGCGATCTGATATTTTCCGCCATTTTTTTCTTCATCTGCACGCAGCTGCATGCTTTCTGTTACAAAGCCACTGTAATAACTGTTTTCAATAAACCAGTTGTCAAACAAAGCCGCATCATTTTGTCCAATCAGTTCAAGTATTTTTTGAAAATCCTTAAGTGCTTCAGCAAAAGAGTCTCCATTAAAATTAAGTAACGTTTTCTCTTTTCCTGGGAAATAATTCATATTCGATGTTAAAAACGAAAAAATAAAATACGGATGATTCAAATAATAGAAACCATGATCTAACTGACTGACACTTTCCATCGTTTCAAAGCTTTCAAGCGATACTCCATCTGCTTCGATTTTATTAAGATCCAGCATATAGTATGTATCACCAACAGCACTTATCGGTTGATATACCTTTTTGACAACATCAAATGTTTCATGAAACTGAGCATTCAGTTTTACTTCACCTAAATCTTTCACAACTAACAATTGATCCATTAAAGCTGGTATATCCTCATCTTCGCACATAAAAACATCATAATCTATTTCTTCATGATTCATTGTTTTCTTATGAATTTCTTCAGGCGTTACCACACTGATTTCCAATGATGTTTCTGGATATTTTTCATCCCAAAGCTTCTTCAATTCATTTCCATATTCTTCATTGTGGACAGCCACTCTCACAACAGCATCTGTTTCATTTTCAATAGGCTGACTGCATGAAACAAGCAAGAAGCAGACAGCAAGCAATAGTATTTTTTTCATTCTTCTATAATAGCACAAGTTATAAAAAAAAAGTAGTTCAAAACAAACTACTTGATTAAATTCATCAGATGCGCAAACACATTATCTTCTACATAAGGCATAGGAAACTCGGGAAAAATTGTCATCATGCGATAACCATATATTCCCATCCATACAATGAATGTAATTGTTGTCAGGTATTTCAACAGTCTTCTATTTTTCTTATATGATACTGCGAGTGGTACAGCCATAAAAATTAAAAGAAAAATGGCCGGATTGAAATAAAAAGCTGCTTCAACATCCAATTGAATCAGATAATAAAAAGCTGTTGTCATCATACACCCCGGGCAGGGAATTCCAAAGAATGTTTCAAGCGGACATTCCCACATCCATAGAGCCAGAAGCAACAAAGCTATCAGCAAAAAATCAGAAACTCTCTTTTTCATCAATACAACTGTTCATTTCGTTTACAAGAATCATCATCCCTACCAGATTTGCCGTAGGAAATAATGACAAGATCGTACATAAAAGAGCAATTGAATTCACTCTCATACCCAAATCATATTCATAATTTTCAATTTGCTTACCAATCTTATAAAACCAGTAAATCGAATATAAACCACAGGTTACAATACTCAGAAGAAGATCCAGTGCCGGATCATTTCGATAATCCTGAGTTAATTCATTGGTTTCCTTTGACAAAGCATAAATCAGATACAGAAAATAAAAACCACAAGTAAAGAACAGCAAAAGAAATGTTACAGGTAAACTTCTTTTATTCATAATAGCTCCTTTTCAGTATAATAACACTTAATGGCCGAATGTTGATATATCCATTCACAATTTCATTTTCAACAATTCCATCATAGAACAGCAATTGCATAATTCCCTCAAACGAATACTGCACATCCTTTTCACTAGGATTAAAAATCACGATTACTTCTTCTTTTTCTTCCTTCATGCAGTAGCATAAAGCTCTTTTTTCCAGTTCAAAAAAGCTGACATGGTGCAGCACATCTTCAAGAGTTGAATAGCGCATACAGGAAAGCTGTTTTCGAATTTGAATACAGTCTTTCGTATAATCAACAATTGTCTGATAAGTATCTTTACGATCCCACATAATCCAGTTAATTTCATCTTTACCGTTATAGGTATTATGCTGTCCATATTTTGTTCGTGCAAATTCCTGTCCGGCGTGTAAAAATGGAACACCCTGTGCAAACAGTGTCGCTGCGATACACATTTTATGTCTCTTAATACGCTTATCTTTTGTATCTTCTTTACAGCATTCTTTAATTTTATCCCAGCATGTCTGATTGTCATGACATTCCACATAATTGATTACATGAACAGGTTCACTGAAATAAGGCTGTGCATAGTGATCACTGACTGAAGCACTAAGCACATCCTTCATCATATCAATTAATGCCAGATCTCCTGTACAATACCCCTTTTTGTAAACCTCTTCCTTACTTGTCACACCCTTGACTACGTCACGGAAACGGTCAGAAAACTGGGCGATATGAGGCATTTGATGATCATGATAAATCGTTGCACGTTTTGATCCGTCTAAAAAACTCGGCATATCCCAGCCTTCACCATAGATCATGACATTCTCATCAATTTGGGCACAGGCTTCATAAACTTCATTCATTGTATCAATATCCAAAATTCCCATCAGATCAAAACGGAAACCATCTACCTGATACATTTTCATCAGATATTTACAACAGTCAATCACATATTTTTTGGCCATTGATCTTAGTGAGTCAAAATCATTACCACACCAGGATCCATTTGAATATGCACCTTTTTCATTCATCTGAAAATAGTAGTTCGGAACGACCTGATTCAGGCACATCACATCCAAATCAAAGACATGATTAAAAACCACATCCAAAATAACACGTATGCCTGCCTGATGCATCTTATCTACCAATGTTTTCAGTTCTGTAATTCTGGCATAAGCATCATTGGGATCTGTACAATAACTGCCTTCCGGAGTCATAAAATGAGCCGGATCATAACCCCAGTTATAAAAAACATTCTGATGATTTTCATCAACACTCGCAAAATCCATAACCGGCATCAACTGAACATGGGTGATTCCCAAATCTTTTAAATAAGAAAATCCAATCTTCTTTTCTCTGGTAGCATCATTCTCTTCCACAACACCTAAAAACTTCTTGGAATGTTCAAAATCACCATTGAAATTCTGAGCCGTAAAATCTCGAACACTCATTTCATAAATAACGGCATCCGTATAGCTTTTCAGCTTTGGCAGTTTTCTTTTTTTATTTATTAATTTATCACAGTCAATCACAATACTATAGGCTGAATTAGCTAAGGAACTTTTACCATAAGGATCCTGTGTCACATTCCACTGTCCATCAACCTTCACATAATAACAATACTTTTCTTTTTCAAGATTTCCTTTCAGCGTATACTCAAAAATACCCTTTTCTTTTCTTTTCATCGGATAATAATCCGAACAAATTGAAAGATCTACCCTTACAGCGGTAGGTGCCCATAAACGAAAAATCGTTTCTTTGGGTGTATAAATCGCCCCTAAAGGTAAATCACAGGTGAACAGTTCATCAAAACGAGGCTGTTTGACAATATAGCCGCTCTTTAATACACATTTTCGGGCATATTCATGAAAGATATGATATTCTTTCCCAACTTCAATATCATGTGAACAAGTACAGGTATATTTATTATATCCTCTACTGGTTTCCTCTACACTTTGTATATGCAGTTCTTCTAAATTTCCTTTCTCATCCTGAAGATAGAAAAAGCGGCTGCTTCCTTCATAGCTTTGCTTGGACATGTAGATTGAAATTCGGTTAAAATCATCTAAATAGGCTTCAAAATACTTCATTTGTCTCATGAGTCGATTATAACACACTTTCTTTTTTTTTGAAGAAAAAGATGAATAATACAAAAGAAAAACCTGGCAATTGCAGTGTCAAAAAAAAGTTCATTCTCCGTATGATTGTAGTTCTACAGAAGATGAACTTATATCTGATCTGCAAACGATTTAACAAAACTGTTTACAAAGAATTCACGATCCCAAACACTTCAATTTATGATTTTCAATTTTGATCAAATGTCCTTCCTGCATAGCAGCCAAAAAAGCAATAGTGCAGATGAAAGCCCCGCTATATTTTAAATCGACAATAGATAGCGTCAATGGGAAAATGAATAATACAATCCCTGTGACCTTATTCATAAAGGTATGTTTTGCTGCTAATTTTTTTTGAATGATATATCCTGAAATGATATTGATAACTTTTATGATTGCAATCACACCAATCCATATACAAAGCCATACAGGAATTACCAAAACAGGAAGCAGTTTTATCATACAAGCCACAACAAATGTTATATCTGCAAAGGTGTCCAGTCTGGAACCAAATTCATTAGCGGTATTAGTTTTTCTTGCAACAGTTCCATCAATCATATCCGTAAATCCAGCCACTAAATACAAAACATAAAACATGAAAGAAAAGGCAGGAAAAAATAACAACAGTATGCTGCACAATATTCTGCAGCCTGTGATGATATTTGCCATATACCTGATTGGTATTATTCACCACTAATTGCCAGTGAATCAAACAGTAAAGAAGGTGATCCGATACCTGAAAGTTCTTCAAATGGATCATTTCCCACTGCTTGAACATTCTTCATCATATCTAAAAAATTTCCAGCAACTATAATCAGATTAATCGGACGTGAAATCTTGCCATTTTCAATTAGATAACCGCTTGCCTGAAGTGAAAAATCCGTGCTGATAGGATTAAGACCGGCATGAAGCCCATTCACTTCATCAATTATGATACCACATGTCAATTTCTGTATCATTTCCTCAAAAGAAACATTCCCTTTTTCAATATAGAAATTGGTTGGCTGTATACCAACACTTGATGAGTAACCGCTCTTAAAACCATTTCCTGTTGATGTCGTATGCATCATTGCAGCTGATTTTTGATTATGCAAAAAGGTCATCAATTTACCGTGATCCACTACTGTTTTTGTAAAGCTGGCAACTCCTTCATCATCAAAAGGTGTCGTACTATAACCATCTTTTTTCAAAGGATCATCTACAATAGTAATTTTTTCATCAAATATTTGTTCATTCAGCTTATCTTTCAAACGGCTGATTCCCTTGTAAGCAGCTTCCCCACTGAATAATCCGCTCAATGACTGAAGCAGAGCGCACATTACTTCGTTTTTCAAGATTACCGGATATTTTCCCGATTTTACTTGTTTTGCGTTTAATTTGCTGATTGCTTTTTCTTTTAAAACTTCAATATAAGCATCTAAATCGAATTGATTCAAATCCTGAATCACGCGAATTTCGTATGCAGATTTATTATCCTTGTTTTCACTGGCTAAAACAGCACTATAGAATACCGCATATTCTTCCTCTTTTACAATATCAAGACCCAAAGAATTCATAATTCTGGTTTCAGATTTCTGTGTTTCCATCATGGTTTCCATAACTTGAACAATTCTTGGATCTGCCTCTTTTGCTTTTTCTTCAACCTTCTTTAAAAATTCGATTTTATCAGCACTAGTATATTTTTCAATTTCTTTATTTACTTCAACTATAGGATACGACTTACTGCCCTCATAGATCATGACCATATCTTTACTTTCAATGGCTTTTGCGTTTTCCTTGATGTGACGAATACAAAAATCAATATTCTCATCACTATCTTCTTCCAGAAAACAATATCCCAGTTTTCCTTCATAAATACCTCTAAGAGCAATTCCGCCGCTTTGAGCAATCGTAAAATTATCTACTTTCTGATCATAAATCTTTATGGATTCCTTGCTAGCCTTTTTTATATAGATTTCTAAGGTTTCAATTCCGGCTTCTTTCGCTTTTTCAATAAGTTTAACGGTATTCATAAGCTACTCCTTTCCTCCGACAACCATACTGCTGACACGAATTGCCGGCTGTCCGACATCAGTTGGAATTGATCCGCTGCTGGCTCCGCACATTCCCTGAGCTCGTTGTAAATTCTTTCCGACACGATCAATTTTCATTAAAATATCTGCGCCATTTCCAATCAATGTCGCTCCTTTGACTGGTTTTATGATTTTTCCATTTTCAATTAAATAGGCTTCACTCACCGCAAAATTGAAATCACCTGTACTTGGATCCACACTTCCGCCACTCATATTCTTGGCATAGAGTCCATAAGCAGTATCCTTGATCATATCTTCCAGCTCATCATTTCCTTCAAGAATAAAGGTATTGGTCATACGAGAAACGGTCTCATATTTATATGACTGTCTTCTTGAACTGGAAGTAGATGGCATTCCCATTCTTCTTCCATTGAGCGTATCAACCATAAATCCTTTCAAAATACCATTTTCAATCAACACATTGCGTTTAGTGAAATTTCCTTCATCATCGATATTGGAAGATCCCCAGGCATTTTGAATCGTACCATCATCAACAGCACTCACAATACTGCTGGCAATATGTTTGCCTAATGAATTACAGAATACCGACTGACCTTTTGCGACAGCACTCGCTTCAAGTGAATGGCCACATGCTTCATGGAAAATCACTCCTCCAAAGGCATTATCGATGATGACACTCATTGTACCGCTTGGACATTCATCCGCATACAGCATCGTTTTCGCAATTCTTGCAGCATGTCTTCCGGCTTCTTCCAAATCAATTTCATCAAAGAATTCCATTCCCTTGCTGGCTCCCGGGCCATAAAAACCGGTTTCCATTTTATCCTGATCCATAGCTATCGCCTGAATCATCAGACGTACACGAGTACGAGTATCGCGAATATAACGACCTTCAGTATTGGAAATTGCCACTTCCTGTTTTTCATCCATCATGTTAACCATTACTTTTTGAATGACAGGATCAAAACTCATAGCTGCATCACTGACCTTCTTGGCAATTGCAATTTTTTGATCAGATGAAACACCTGTCGGATCGATTTTAACAGGATGAGCATTTTCATATTCAACCTCTTTCAATTCAAATTGAATTTCTTTTTTCTCTTCATGAATAGAAGCAGCTAAATCATGTGCAAGTTTTCTTAAATTATCCATAGCCGTATCATTTGTATATGCATAAACCGATTCATTTCCATGAAAAATACGAATCCCAATTCCGTAAACAATACCGCTATTAGCATTTTCAACAACACCATTTAATAAAGAATAAGCGTTTGAATACTTCTTTTCTTCAAATATTTCTGCATGATCGCCGCCGCTTTCAACACAAAGCTCAAGCAATTCATGCAGTTGATTTTTTTCTAGCATGTTATCACCTCCTTGTTATTATACCAAATCTTTTGATTACTTCTTTACTTTTTGAATTAAAAGTTGTATTTTATTTTCAGGGAGTGATATTTATCAAACAGAAAACTAGAGCGATCATCCTGATACTGATTTGTCTGGCAATGATCATTGGACCTATTATTGGATATTTACTATAGAAGCAGGCTGTCAGCCTGTTTTATTCTGCATGAATAATCTGATCAAAACATAAAAAAAGGAAGATATCTAAATACCTTCCCATACATTATTCACTTCTTAATGCTAATACAGGATCCTTTTTCGCTGCTTTTTTCGATGGAATCAAACCGCTGATCAAAGTCAAAATAATGCTTAATACTGCTAATCCAATGGCTGCAGCAACCGGCAGTGAAGCATTAATACTTGCATTACCACTCAGCTTATGAATCAATTCATTGATCGGTGGCAATGCCGCCAGTGTAATTCCGACACCTAATAATCCAGAGCATAAACCAACAATAAAGGTTTCAGCATTAAAGATTGAAGAAATATTTCTCTTAGAAGCTCCAATAGCACGTAAAATACCAATTTCCTTGGTTCGCTCTAGAACCGAAATGTAAGTGATAATGCCAATCATAATGGAAGAAACGACTAATGAGATGCTCACAAAAGCCACCAATACGTAACTAATCACATTAATAATATCCGTTACAGAAGACATCAGAGTGCCAACATAATCTGTATAAGAAATCACTTTGTTTTCATCTTCTGATTTCATTTTTTCATTATATTCATCCAGGATTGCTACGATTTCCTGCTTACTTTCAAAATCCTTTGGATAAATATTAATTTCACTTGGTTGATCAAAATCAGCATAACCCAGCTTTTTTAAATTGTTATCATAGCTGCTTTTTTCACTTGTCATCAAGGACATCATTAATTGAGTCAGTTCCTGTTGATCAAGATTCATTTTGAAAGAGTTCGCTAATAAATGGCTGTCAATTGTAAACGCATTTGGCAATTGGGCTGCAAACTCACCCATTTTTCTACTCATGATACTTTCAATCTGATTTGTGAGGGACTCACGAATCATCTTTTCATTCTCTTTAAAATATCTTTCAAATCGCTTTTGTAATGCTTGAATAAACTGATCACTCAAACCACTGTTCTCTAAAATGGTTTTCAAAGCTTTCTCAAGATAGTTTTGT
>CAMEIZ010000046.1 GCA_945919165.1 uncultured Traorella sp. | reverse complement strand
CCACAACCTTTTGATCCGTAGTCAAACGCTCTATCCAGTTGAGCTAACGGCGCATTCAGCACTAATCAGTGCTTTAATATAATAACTTATCTTCAAGAAAAATGCAAGCACTTTTTTCCATTTTTTTTACCAATTTTCATTTAAATCACCAATATTTCTAAAATTACCTCTTTTCTTTCACCTTTATTCTAAATACTGATCCTTTTTGATTCTGTTTTTAATAATTACTTGTTGAATTTTTTTCTTTTCTTCTTCTGATACACGATTTGAGATCCTTTTCATGAGAATAAGAATCATCCATGTTTCAAGCATCCATAAACTACTTGTTAAAATGACAAAAAACAACACAAGCGTAGGAGCTATCATAAACAGATGTAATTCAGTCACAACTGGGTAATACTGAAGCAAATAATCAGTCAAATATATGACAATCATGCTTCCTAATGAAAATAACAACATAAAATGATAACTGATGCTCATCATTTGATTCAGCTGCATCAAAACTTCAATATCAAGTTCTGTAAGAATTTGTGTCAAATTACGTATAAAATGCAATTTTATGAATGTTGTTTCTTTAAAAACACAAAGAATGAATCTAAGTAAAGCAGCTAATACAAAAAACAAGATTACAATCATCATCAAAATACTCAAACAATATCCTAAAATCTTTCCCAGTGAATCAAATTTATCGATATTTACGATATACATGAAAGCAAACACAAAAAGCAGCATAAATTCAATGATATGATTTTCAAAATTTTTCCAGGTAATCATCACTTGAAAATTTTCCTTTGATTTTCGTTTACAGTAAAACGCACTGAATAATGCTAAGAAAACTTCTACTAAAATGCATGAATATTCATTGATCATATTTTTCCTTTCATTTATTTTCGTTTCAAATCATTGCAGATAAAACAGCTAGAATATTTTGAATCCATAACACAAAATTGGTTTTGACAAATATCATTTCATTTTCATGATATACATGTGTACTGTCTTTAAAAATATAAGACGTATGAATAGCTAAAACAATAAATCCTCTCATAGCATTATGATCTTGAAGATAACAATCAAAATCACAGCTTAAACATCTTAATGAAAAACCATCTTCTAATTCTTCATTTGAACAGATTGAGAACATAGAAATAAAGCTTTCAAGCTCTTCTCTTATTTTTTCACTCTTTATCTGAATCTGTTCTGCTTTATAAACAGATTCAAGCAGTGAATTTAAAAGTTCCTCTTCACTAGCTTTTTCCTTCTTACAATTCATATAAAGTATATTTCTTTTTCTTTTTTCCATTAAATATGGCATGAAAAATGTAGTCAGATCAATGAATGCCGCAAAAAGAAATGTCATGACAGCTTTAAAAAAAAGATAATTAGAAGGATTCAAATAACTTAAAGCTAACAGATGAAAATCTTGAATATTCTTTGCTTTTTGACTTGCTGATTGAACTTCATTGAGTTTATCTTTATCAATGCCAAAACTAGTTAAATCGTCACTTGTATATAATGGTGTCTTTTCAAAAATTTCAATTTCTTCCTGTATCTTATCACCAATTGCTGAATAGTATTCCATATTTGAATGTGAAAGCAGTGTATCTTGAACTTGTTTTTCTATCTGCTCATAAGTCAAAAGCTTATTTTCTTTTAATTGATTTTGATTTTTAATTTGGTAATAAACAGTTTCATAATTATCAAGATAAGTCAATGATGAGATTTGAATATCTAAATGATTCAATGTGTCAATGCAGGTGTTATATGTTGTTTGCAAATCATCAGATAAAGCAGACAGAGCTTTCAGAATACTCTCTTCACTGCCAATAAGAGCTTCTGACAATTGTTTTTCTATGTTCATATATTGATTGTTTAATTCTTCTTTTAGATGCTTCAGCGTTAAATATTGATTGTTATACTGAATCCATTTTGGATTGATAGATTGTGAATTTGAAGACGTTGTAGTAGTCTCACCATTTTCATTTGTACTTGATGAATGCGTTGAGGATAAGGTATCATAATGCGGTATGGAATCTAGGATTGCTTTGGCAGATGTTATCTGACTTTCAAGGACTTTTTCAAGTGTTGCTGTTTTACTGGCATAATAAGATGAAACATCTTCATTCTTTTGATTTTGTGATAGATACAGATGAAAAACATCTTCGTATTTATTCATGAAATCATCATAATTAATTTTCATGGTTTTATAAGGTTTTACAATAACGTGAATCATGCCAGTATAGGAAAACAATATCGAAACAGCAAGAAAAAAAGCTAACATTCCTTTTTTTCCATTCGTAAAATTATCTTTATCAACCGCAAGATTCGATAAAAGGAAAACTGAAAACTGGATGACACACGTGATAATAAAAGGCCCTAAAAATTTTGGATATGTAAGATTGCCAAAATAATAATTTGTTCCTGAATAGGTTGTAAAAAACGAAATAAACTGCAATCCAGCCGTAGCTGACAATATAAAATAATGAAGAATATCTGATGTCATATAATCGGACATTAATATTCGTTTAAGTTTTCTGATTTCATTTCTATTTTTTCTTTTAATTTGTTTTTCATTTAGTGTTTTGTGAATACTTTTCATTAAATAAGTTGTTTTTTCACTGATCAATTGAAATGGAAACAAGATGACTTTTTGAAAAGTCTTTATAAAATCATACAACATGTTGCTACGCTCACTTTCTTAATTTTATATTAAATAAAAGAAATTAAAAAATAATTGAGCATTTCATGAACATAATTAAAAGATTCTTTTAAATTTCTTAATAATTTCAAAACTACTCAAAAAAAAGCCAAATCAAATTGATCTGGCTTTTCTGTCTTTTGTTGATTTAATCACTTTCTGTCTAGAAAACTCTTCTCTTTCTTTTTCTTCCAATGATTCACTGATAAACTTAACTGTTGTCTGAAAATTTGGGATTACAATATTTTTTAACGCATTAGCACGTTTCTGTGTCTTCATGATTGCATTTGCTAAACGATAGACACTGTTTTCAACCTGAGCTAATAAAATCGTCAATTCTTTTACTTTAGTAAAACAACGATAGCAGTAATCCAGCTTTGAATTTGCTCGATCCAACCCATAAGTCAATTCCATGCTTGGCTGTTCATAAGTAATTTTAGGAATTTCTACTCCCATAACACTGCGATACACCACAGAAATGCCTGTATCCACTGGTACCTCTTCCACAATATCTGTAATCAATCCAAGTGACATATTCGCTTCAGAGAGGGCATAATAAGCTTCAGCATAAACTTTTGTGATATCATCACGAATTTTTTTAACACTGTCGACCTGCTCCATCATTTCACGAATCAGAATGTTACGTTTTCTATCCATTAAATCAAAGCCTAATACAGCTAAACTCAATGATTTTTTGGTTGCGATGAGATTTCCTTTTGTAGGAAATACCTGATTAGCCATAGATTTCGTCCCTATTCAGTTCTTTAATGATTTTTTCTTCATGAAGATTAAAAGCTTTAACAGCTTTTTCATGATCATAATGTTCATTTAATACTTCATCGTCAACTCGATCCAGTTCACTTTTTGGCAGAACTGAAAGCAATAACCATCCTAAATCCAGAGTTTCTTCAATTGTACGACTGACATTAAATCCCTGGTTTAAGAAATGCTCTTCAAAGAGTTTTCCAAACAGCATATATTTCTTATCGATTTCACTCAATTCATCTTCACCAATAACACTCGCTAAACTCTTGGCATCGGCAACCTTTGCATAACAAGCAAACAACTGATTGCTTACAGCCGAGTGATCTTTTCTGGTATATCCTTCACCAATACCATCTTTCATTAAACGAGAAAGAGATGGTAATACACCCACAGGCGGATAAATACCCATCTGATCCAAAGAACGATCTAAAGAAATCTGACCTTCGGTAATATATCCGGTTAAATCCGGAACAGGATGTGTAATATCATCGTTTGGCATTGTTAAGATAGGAATTTGAGTAACAGAACCCTTACTTCCCTTGATAATTCCAGCTCTTTCATATAAAGAAGCTAAATCAGAATAGAGATAACCCGGATATCCTTTACGTCCTGGAATTTCTCCTTTTGAGCTGGAGAACTCACGCACTGCTTCACAATAACTTGTCATATCACTCATGATGACCAATACGTGCATATTCTTTTCATATGCCAGGTATTCAGCTGCAGTAAGCGCACATCTTGGTGTTAAAATACGTTCAATAATAGGATCATTTGCCAGATTGACAAACATAGCAACACGCTGTGTAACACCGGCTTCTTCAAAGCTTCTTCTGAAATAATCAGCCACATCGTTTTTAACTCCCATTGCAGCAAACACAACACAGAATTCAGCATCAGTGTCACTGATATTAGCCTGTTTAACAATCTGCACCGCTAACTGATTATGCGGCAAACCGCTTCCCGAGAAAATAGGCAGTTTTTGACCACGAATCAGAGTCATTAACGCATCTATGCTTGAAATACCTGTATTGATATAGTTTCTTGGATAAACACGGCTGACAGGATTGAGAGGCAATCCATTAATATCCAGTCTTTTTTCGGCAAAAACACTGCCAAGACCATCAATCGGTTTACCAGCTCCATTAAAAGTTCTTCCTAATATTTCACTGGACACAGCCAATTCCATTGGATGACCCATTAAACGAGTTGTCGTATTAACTAAAGAGATCTTATTAGTCCCTTCAAACACCTGAATAACAGCTCTTTTACCTTCTATTTGAACAATTCTTCCACAGCGCACACTGCCATCTTGCATAGTTAATTCAACAATTTCTTCAAAACTTGGGTTTTCAACATCATCCAAAACAACCAGAGGTCCATTAATTTCACTTAATCCTTTATATTGTAAACTCATAAGCTCTCCTTTCTAGTTGATTGAGATGATCTTCTCATCAATTTCTTTTAAATATTCATCCAAAAGACTTAAATCAGAATTTGGAACATCATATTTCATTTTTACTATTTTTTCAAAAAGACCTAATTGCAGAATTGTACTGACAGGTATTCCCTTTTCAACACATTCTTTGCAGCGTTTATTCAAATAGAGAATCACATCCATCATTTTCAGCTGTTTTTCTAACGGTACATACGTATCTTCCGGATGGAAAGCATTCTGCTGTAAAAATCCAACACGAATTAATTTCGCAATTTCAATGGTCAGTTTCTGATCATCAGGCAAAACATCAGAACCAATTAATTTAACAATCTCCATCAGTTTTGTTTCTTCAGCCAGAATCTGCATGATTTCCTGTCGATCTTTTAAGAACTTCGGACTTACCTTTTCATTGTAATAGTCTTCTAAATCAGCACTATATTCGCTATAACTCTGATTCCAGTTTACAGCAGCATAATGACGGGCATAAGCCAATGCCTTGTCAAGAGCCCAGAAGCAACGTACAAATCGCTTTGTATTCTGGGTAACCGGTTCAGAAAAATCTGCTCCCTGAGGAGAAACTGCTCCAATAATTGAAACAGAACCTTCTTTTCCATTTAATGTTTCCATATATCCGGCACGTTCATAGAATTGAGAAATTCTTGAAGGTAAGTAAGCCGGGAAACCTTCTTCAGCAGGCATTTCTTCAAGACGACCGCTGATTTCACGCAAAGCTTCTGCCCAACGGCTTGTTGAATCAGCCATAATTGCAACATGGTAACCCATATCTCGATAATACTCAGCTAACGTTACCCCTGTATAAATACTAGCTTCACGCGCAGCAACCGGCATGTTTGAAGTATTGGCAATCAAAACAGTTCTATCAGTCAAAGGCTGTTTGCTTTTCGGGTCAATCAGTTCTCTGAATTCTTCCAATACCTGCGTCATTTCATTTCCACGTTCACCGCATCCAACATATACGATAATATCGGCATCACACCACTTTGCCAACTGATGCTGCATCATGGTTTTTCCTGTACCAAATCCTCCAGGAACCGCAGCAGTTCCCCCTTTGGCAATCGGGAATAAAGTATCTACAACACGCTGTCCGGTAATTAATGGAATTGAAATCGGAAGTCTTTTCTTTACTGGTCGCGGATCCTTGATTGGCCATTTACTTGCTAATTTACATTCATGAATTTCTCCATGAATATCCTTGATCTTGATAATCACATCTTCAATTGTATAAAGTCCATCTGATACCGCTTCAATAACATCTCCTTCAAGAGTAGGATGTATCATACAGCGATGTTCGATCAAATTCGTTTCTGGAGTCGTTGCGAAAATATCTCCGCCCTGAACATGATCGCCCACTTTCACACATACCTTTACATCCCACTTTTTATGAGTATCTAAAGGTGCCACATGGCTTCCAGTTGGAATGAAAGCTCCTGCTTCATTTTCAATTACTTCCAAGGGTCTTTCAATACCATCAAAAATATTTCTCAGAATACCTGGACCTAATGTAACACTGATAGGAGACTTTGTTCCAATAACAGGTTCATTAGGATGTAATCCGGTTGTTGATTCATAAACCTGAATGGTCGTTTCATCACTTGATATTGAGATAACTTCACCAACAAGCTGAGCATCTCCAACATAAACCATTTCCATCATCGAAAAATCTTTGGAGTTTTTAACTTTGACTACAGGTCCATTGATTGAATAAATTAAGTTTTCGCTCATCGTACCCTCCTATATGATCATCATAGAATGATCAGCAAACCAGTTTCGCTGATCTTTCAGTTTTGTATCCAATGTTTCATCGATGATTTTCTGTGAACTTGTTTCAATTCTAAAACCACCAATTTCAATATTATCTTCACAGACATCACATTCAATCTGTTTTTTAAACAAATCTGTCAGTTTCAAAGCTTCTTTTCTAACATAGACCGTTACACGATCTTCAAATGAATAAGTTTCAATCTTTTTCTTCATGAATTCAAGATAATCATGGCTATTTGTATATGAAACAAGTTTCTCTTTTACTTCATCAAATAGTTCATTTGTATAATTCTCTCTTTGTTCAATCAAGGCCTTTGTTTTTTCACTGCTGAACTTGGAAATTGCCAGTGCTTTTTCACTGTTCAGTTTTCTTACAGCCGCATTTAAATGAAGTTCTGCTTCTTTTTTTGCTTCTTCACAGATCTTATCCTTTTCTAAAGCCGTCAATCTGTTTACTTCATTCATAATAGCTTCACATTCCGCATCAGCCTGTTTATTGATTTCATCCTTCATGTAGAAAACGATCTTTTCTAAATCTTGCATCGTTTCACCTCTTATAATTTTACTCCGATAGCGCTGGAAACATATTCGTCAATCGTTTCCCCGATTTTCGAGTTACCATGACGATCCGGTATTTCCACGATCAGAGGTTTCTGCTGTTTCATCTTGATTTCAGATATAATATCCGGACACATCTGGATCAAAAGAGTCGTAATCAGTATGATAGCAATACTGTCATCATGCATCTTTTCTTCCAGAATCTCCAAAAATTCTCTTCTTTCATGCACAACAACGCCTTCAATACCTACCAGACGTAATCCCATCTGTGTATCTATATTATCACTGATTAGAAAAAATTTCATAAACGGCCTACAGTTTATTGATAATCAAAATGGAGATCAGTACACCATAAATGGCAACACCTTCACCCAAAGCAACGAAGATCATTGCTTTACCGAAGTTTTTATCATTTTCACTGAATGCACCAATAGCAGCAGGAGCAGCAGCAGCAACGGCAATACCAGCACCAAGACTTGACATTCCAGTTGCTAAAGCAGCAGCGATAAATCCAAGACCCTGAGCCATTGTTCCTGTAATGGCAGCAACAGTTCCTTCTTCAGCAAATACACCCATACCGGCAAATAAACCAAATCCTAAAACACAGGCAAAAAAGCAAGCAATATGCGTATAAAGTCTGAATTTAGCTTCTTTCAGAGAAGCTTTTCCCGTAAATACTTTAATTAGCGGTAAACAGATCAATACAATAAAGAATGCAGGTAATAATAGTTCTAGTAAGTTCATCATTTTTCCTCCTTATATATTAATTAATTGATTTGAACGCAACACCATTACCGGTAAAGTAACGTGAGAACATTTCGTAGAATTCAAGACGAAGCACCTGAATGCCCACAATCATACCTTCAAGTACCATAACAAAGATATTTCCAAAGACAAAAACCACAGGTGAAGCTCCGCCGGTAATATCCATTAATACCGAAACAACAAGCATCATCCCTGCATGACTGAGTACGAATCCTCCGACACGCAAATAAGACATGGTATTTGACAAAAAGGTTAAAGCAATTTCCAACAGTTCAAAGACACCTTCCATCAAGAATGCTCCAATTCCATTTGGGAACATTTTTTCATGTTTTAAGACTCTTTCCAAAGGTTCTTGTAAGAATATCAGAATTGCCGGAATCGCAATCAGACCAACAATATAAAGCTTGTTCATAACAGGTATTTTAGCTATCATCTGAAGAGCAATACCGCCTACTAATGATCCATACATCACAAAACCGGCAAGTCCATTTTGAGAAAACAGCATCTTTCCAATTTCTTTTTTCTTAAAGAGAATGTACATATTCAACAACATTGTCACTAAGATAAGTACGGCACCAATAGCAATGGCCATAATTAACAATGTCATAGTGAAATTACTGTCCAAAACTTCAATAGGTTTATGTTCAAAACCTAATGCATGAAACATTGGATCCAACAGATGTTCATTTCCAAACACACTTCCATAAATTAAACCAAAGAAAGCAGAAAAGACACCCATTCTTTCCATAATAGCTCCTAAACGCATATGCATCTTATGATACATAAAGGCACCAACTAAAGAAACACAGATTCCCTGTCCCAAATCACCAAACATAATTCCAAACAACAAACAATACGTTAAAGCAACAAATGGTGTAGGATCGATTTCATCATAGGAAGGTAAACCATACATTTCCACATACATTTCAAATGGCTTCACAAACCAATTATTCTTTAATTTTGTTGGCGGTGTCAGACGAGCATCAGAATAAGGATCATTAATTTCAATTTCCACTACATAATCTTGAAATTCTTTCTTTAAGTCTTCCACTTTGTTTTCAGGAATAAATCCGCTGATGCTGGCACGCTGTCCATACACAACAACATATTTCTGTAATTCATATGTTTTGGATAAACCAATCAGACTGTTTTCATAAACCATCAGTTTTTCTTTCATCTGATTTTTATATGCAGTCATCTTTTCTTCAACATGAGCAAGCATTTGCTTATTCGAAACAATTTCCTCTTTAGTTGCCAACACAGCTTCACTTGGTGTTCCATGTACAAAATCAGGAATTCTCATTCTTACAAAGTCAAGACTTGAAAAAATATTGTCCACTTCACCTTCATATTGCAGCGTTGTCATATAAAGAATACGCACAAGCTTATCATTTTCACTCAGTTTCATCCATAAATAAGGACGCTTGTCATATTTTTCCAACTGTTTAATGTTTTCTTTCGGTAGACTTCCGATTCTCAGTTTCAGATACTTGCACTCGAACAGATCATCAAAATTGATATCCATCCCCTGAATCTCAAGAAGCTGTTCCAATGCTGTTTCATCTTCCTGAATAACTGTTTCAATTTCTTTATGTGCTTCTTTAAGCAGCTGAAATTCAGCTTCCATCTTATCTAATTCGTCATTTAATGCATCCAGATCAATTTCATCAATTCGCTCACAGCAAGCATTTGATTGAATCTGACATTCTTCTATCAGTTCATGAATCTTTGCCAATGTTTCCGTGTAAGGATTTGTCTTATTTAATGTTTTTAATCCATGAACACGATCCACAATTCTCTGAGCCAATTCCGGATGAAAATAATCCAATTCCAGAAACTTTAATAACACATTTTGTATGTGATTGGCATCTGTGATTAAATTGACTTCTTTCATTTTTTCAATTGCCATAGTTTCTCCTTTCTAAAATATACATGTTTTTTGAATCTGTTCTTCACTCATACCATAACGTACCCCTTCGATAATATTGATAAGATTCATTACTTCGATCTGATGAAGAATAATATAAGTCATAAAGACCAGCGGTGCACTGCTTGAAAATCTCATATAACGTTTAGCAAGATGGTATTTAATTGATTCTGCCTGATATTCGATATAAATGTATTCTTTATCATCCATAAAGAAATGAAAGCTGCTTTTTTCCATGATCGCTAACACATCCTCGGCTGTTGGAGCATGAATCAAGTCATCAATCAATTTTGTACTCATTCTGGTATGCGTCAAATCCACATGATCACGTATGCTCGCTGCATCAGAATGATAATACTTTTTCAAACGATAAATTTTTGAGATAATTTGCAGTTCAATTTTTGTTGAATAGATCATCAACGCATCTTTTTTATCTTTACCATGAAGATATTTTTCAATGTTTGCAATCATGATGTCATCATAGAGATGATTTAAATCTTTTTCTAGATGTACATAATCCACGTTTTCATTGCCTTTTGGTTTGTATTTTTTAACAAGCTCATAATAAGGTGTTTTTTTGATGACACTTAAAATTTCATCATAACTTTCAGTTTGACCCAATTTAGCTTGACTGAAACAAAACTCATGATATTCAATATCCTTTTGATCAGCATACAGATCACGATATAGGGAACTTGTAACCTGTTTGATTCTCTTCAGAATATGTTCAATTTCAAGTCTGTGCAAGGTACTTTTATAAAATTCTTTATTTTTTGAATTTGCATAATTTGCTAATCTGACTTCCTTATAATATAGATCACTTGAAAGAAGTGACTCTAATTCACCGCGATGAATATTATTTTCTTTCACATCAGCTAATACCATTGCATAATCAGTTTCATTTTTCAGATAAGCGGCAATTTCACCAACACTTTGTTTTTTTAAAAGGCTTTGATAATCTTCTAAGGTAAGTCGTTTCGCAAACATCGCTTTAGCTTTCGTCGCAATCGCATTGCTGCTTCCCATAGTACCATCCTTTCTAGCTCAAAATGTTTTGAATAATATTCTCAATCCATTGATCTTTGTTTGTGATGAATTGCTTTTTGAGCAATTCCAAACCTTTAGCTTTTTCTTCTTCACACTGTTTCTTTACAGTTTCAATTTCAATCTCAAGCTTTTGCTGGATCGCCAGCGTTTTCTTTTCTTCTTCTTTCATGAATTCATCATAAATTGACTTTTCTGAAACTAAAGAAGAAGTAATACCGGCAAGCTTTTTTTTCGCTTCTTCTACTCTTTTTCTTGCAAGTTTATCCTCATTGATAACTTCTTTCATATATTTATCCATAAAAAATCTCCTAACTTTGATATTATACTCCTATTTAATATTTACTTCAATACCTTCAAGTTGCTCAAATTTTTTCTGCACAAAATTATTCAGATAAATAATATTATTCTGATTTAAATAAGCAAATTCATCATCGTTCAAATGAAAAATCAGCTTATATGCCGCTAATGCCTGGTGCTTCATAATTGAATTTCCTCCATACTTTTTATCCCCAATCAAAGGAAATCCCAAATGAGCCATCTGAGCTCGAATCTGATGAGATTTTCCTGTTATCAGGTGGATGTCTTCAAGTGAGTATTTTTTTCCTGTACAA
>CAMEIZ010000045.1 GCA_945919165.1 uncultured Traorella sp. | reverse complement strand
AACGTGTATTAATTACGGCTTTGACAGTCCGTATGGCAGAAGAATTGACAAATTATCTGAAAAAGATGGATTTGAAGGTTGCCTGGCTTCATCATGAAGTCAAAACGATTGAAAGAAGCGAAATCATTCGAGATCTTAGATTAGGTAAAATTGATGTTTTGATTGGAATCAATCTATTAAGAGAAGGGTTGGATATTCCAGAAGTGTCACTGATTGCCATCCTTGATGCAGATAAAGAAGGCTTTTTACGAAGTGAACGTTCATTGATTCAGATTATTGGCCGTGCAGCAAGAAATGCTCAGGGTAAGGTAATCATGTATGCAGATACAGTGACAGACAGTATGCGTAAGGCAATTGATGAAACCAATCGTCGACGTTCTATACAAAAAGCCTTTAATGAAGAACATCATATTGTTCCACAGACAATTTTAAAACCGGTCCATGAAGTGATGCATTCGAAAGAAACTCAGGAAATGAGTGCCAGCTATCTCAAGAAAAAGAATAAGATGGGTAAAAAAGAAAAAGAAAAACTGTTATCTAACTTGGAAAAGGAAATGAAGCAGGCTGCTAAAGATCTCGACTTTGAGAGAGCAGCAGAACTAAGAGATATGTTATTTGAGTTAAGAAGTGAATAGATTTATCGTTTGGAAACAGACTAAAATCAGAGGAAAGTCATTTCCTTAAGACGCAAAATACATTGCGTCTTTTTTTTTGTATGATAAAATAAGATTGAGGATAATTATATGGATTATAGAGAAGTATTATTGAGTAAAAATGGCTTTGTGACAGTAACGTTAGCAAAAGAGTTTTTAAAATACGCTGTCGGAGATAAGATCCCCACTGTCTCAGAAATCAGTGAGCGCTTTGACTTGGCAAGAGGAACAGTACAGAATGCATTAAAAACATTACAGGTGAATGATGCAGTCCGTATCGAATCAAAAGGCCATTTAGGTTCTTATCTGATTAAAAAAAATATGAAAGTTTTGTTGGAGTTTGCCGGAATTACTTCCATAGTCGGTGTTATGCCGCTTCCATATTCAAGGCGCTATGAAGGGTTAGCAAGCGGACTTTTAGTAGCTATGGAGAATCATTATAATATACCGGCTTCAATGGCTTATATGAGGGGATCAAAAAATCGAATCAGCATGTTATTATCAAATCGATACGACTATGCGATTTTATCGAAAACAGCTGCACAGGAAATAATTGAAAAGTATGATAATATTCAAATAGTGAAATCGTTTGGTCGATATTCATATTTAAGTGAACATGTTGTAATCTTTAAAAACAATAAATTTAAAAGCATAGAAGATGGTATGAAGGTTGGAGTTGACAGTGATTCATCAGATCAAAAAAGATTGACTGAAACAGTATGTAATGGTAAAAAAGTTGAATTTGTTCATGTTGATTATTCACAGAGCTTAAAACGAGTTTTATCTGGTGATATTGATGCGGCAATTTGGAATAAGGATGAAATCATTGATAAACTGATTGAGATTAATTATATACCAATTCAGGACATTTATCAGTCTGCCGATGAAGCTGTCCTGGTTGTGGATAAAAATGAGCCTGAAATGGCTTCCTTGTTAGACGAAATTATTGATGTAAATACTGTAACTAATATTCAGAAACTAGTTTTGGAAGGAAAAATTACACCAAGCTATTAATGTGATGCCGGCAGAAAAAGGAATGCCGGTTCTATTTTTAATCAAAATACAAAAATTTGTATAAAAGTATTGACAATCGTCTAAAACCCATTTAAGATATAAATGTACAAAAAATTGTATATTGAAAACGAAAGGAGGATCATCATGAAGATTGTGGTTGGAGGTCAGATGGATAAGCAAAGTATCGCACGTTTGGTTGAATCAATTGTGAAAGATAAAGCACAAGTAGAAATCAAAAGCGATATTGAAGCTACATTAGCTATTCAGACTGGGCAAGCTGATTATTACATTGGAGCATGTTCAACTGGAGCTGGAGGGGCATTAGGAATTGCAACTGGCCTGCTGGGACAAGCAAAATGTGTTTCAATATCAACTCCTGGGAAAACGATGACTCAGGAAGAGATTAATGATGAAGTTGCAAAAGGAAAAGTTGCATTTGGTTTTGTAAATTATGATGCAGAAAAAGTTGTTCCTATGCTGCTGAACGCGCTTTTAAAGAAATAGTAAAAAGGAGAAAATATGGTTTACGAAGTTAATTTTATTACAGTATTAGTTATGGCACTGTTAGGGGCAGTGGCCGCTTATTTGTCAAATCAGAATGTTGCGGTATTTAACGATGGTACTCGTCCAATGTACGGTCCTTATTTAAGTGGACAAACAGATAGAAAAACATTGTTTGCAACAAGCTTTGCATTGTCATTTGGTCTTGTAATCGGATTTGGTTTACCAACTTCAATTGCCGGCGGAATTATCATTATTCATACGATTTTATTAGCATGTGATATTATCGGTGTTTGTTTCCCTGATGATAACAAAGGTAAAATCTTATCTTCCATTGCAGGTGCTGTATTTGGCGTTATCTTAATGTTTGGAATGCAGCTGATCATTGATTTGTTTGCAATGATGCCAGTAGATTTCCTTGGAAACTTAAGTACTGTTGGTGACTTGGTTATTACTCTGTTCGTCGTATTCCCGGCATTGGCTGTTGCTTATCAGAGCGGATTCAAAAATGGTGCCATTGTTCTTGGATTGACAATGCTTGTAAAACAATTATTTGCCTTATATGGAACTTTCACAATTAATAATGTAACAGTTGCATTAAACTCAGATGGTATGGCATTACTGTTTGGTATTATAGCCATGGTTGTATTTGCAGCTAAAACAGGTAAAAAAGGTGATGGATCAACTGCAGAAGTATTTAAAGTGTTTGAAAAAAATATTGAAAGAATTAAGAAGAACATGGTTATTTTGGCAGTTGCAGGTGGTTTAGTAGCTGCTGCTACTACACTTTGCATCGTAGCTGAAGGACCTGCTTCATTAACACTTACAGCAAATGGTCAGTATACTGAAGCTGCAATTGTTGCATTAGGACGCTGCTTAGGATTCATTCCACTTGTAATGACAACATCTATTATATCTGGTGTATATTCTCCATGCGGAACAAAAGCAGTTCATATTCCAGCTATCCTGTTAATTAATATGGGACTTATGGGAGCAGCAGGAAGCTTTGTAATTGGATGCTTAATCATGGTGATTGAAGTATTGCTTCTTGGATTCATCGCAAAAGGTATGGACCAGTTCCCAGGTATGAAAGAACTTGGAGACAATACTCGTACAGCAATGTCAAAAACATTGGATATCGCTCTGTTAGTTGGTGGTATGATGGCAGCAAATGCAATTGCACCAACTTTAGGATATGTTTGGATTATTGGTTTACACTTCTTAAATCAAACAGCTAAAAAACCAGTTCCATCAATGGCAATCGGACCTATCGGTGCTATTACATTAGGAATTATTGTAAATATTTTACACCTAATTGGACTATTCCCAATTGCTTAAAAAATGTAGATGGGACAAGAATACTCTTGTCCCATTTTGTTAAATTGTTGAAAGGAATTATATATGAACTCAATAAATCAAAGACTTGACATATTTAATCAAACAGGAATCATAACAAATAAAGAAAAAGAAATTCTTGAAAAGTGGGTTGAAATCATTAATGATTATTCATCTCAATATGATATTGAAAAGCTGGAAAGAATGATCACACATTGTGCCATGATGATGAAAAGACAAAAAAACAATGAAAGTATCGGTGAACTACCAAATGAATTCTTTGCGTCTGTCAAAGAACATAAGAAATATGAGGACTGTGTTCAAATATTTAACAAAATGAATGAGATTTATCATGTTAACAGCAGTGAAGAAAAATATTTAATTTTACATTTATGCAGCTGTTTTGAGTAAAGGAAGAATGAATATGAAATTAGAAAACATAACCTATTCCCATGAACACATGGTGATAGATCTTACAAGAGGGAAAAATGATCCAGATTGTTATTTGAATATATATGAAGAAGCATTAGATGAATTAAAGCACTTGAAAAAATTAGGTGTTGTGCGTATTGTTGATTGCTCAAATCATGGAATGGGTGTAAACTGGCAAATCAATCGAAAGATTCAAGAGGAAACAGGAATTGAAATCATTAATTCAACAGGATGTTATAAAGACCCATTTCTTCCTGAAACCTTTGAAAAACTGAGTATAGAAGAATTAGCCGAAATAATGATTCATGATATCGAGAACGGAGCTAAAATCATTGGTGAAATTGGAACAAGTAAGAATATGATGACAGACAATGAAAAAAAATTGTTTCAAGCAGCAGCTTTAGCTCAAAAGAAAACAAATGCTGTCATTATTACACATACAACTCTTGGAACTTGGGCAAAAGAACAAGTAGATTTTTTTATTCAAGAAGGAATTGATTTAAAAAAAGTAATTATCAGTCATGTTGCGTTAGCGAATGATTATGAAATGATTCTGGATTTAGTTAAAAAAGGTGTGAACGTAGCTTTTGATACTATTGGAAAACTGAAATATCTAGAAGACAGCAAAAGAATGGAATTTATTTACAGACTTTGTGAAGCAGGTTATAGCGATCAAATCTTAATGTCAATGGATCTAACAAGACAATCTCATTTAAGGAAAAACGGCGGTCCCGGTTATGGTTATTTGTTAGAGGATTTTATTCCTAAATTAATCGAATATGGAGTAAAAGAAAAAGATATTAAAAAAATAACAAGTGAAAATTTTGAAAGGATCTTAAAAATATGAAAACATATCCGTTAGAAAGTATTTCATTAGAAACTGCTATGCAGTTTCAGTTTAGAATGATTGACTGTATTATGGAAGAATTTTCTGGAGCCGAATTCTTAACAAGAGGTGATTTAGGAGTAGTTCCAGGTTTAAATAAACCAAAAACTACTTTAAAAACTGAAAAAGTAATAGCAAATTTCTTTCATGCCGACAGTGCCATTTTGGTTCGTGGTTCTGGTACATCAGCCATTCGTTATGCCTTATTCTCAATTATGAGAGCTAATGATACACTTTTAGTTCATAAAGCGCCAATTTATTCAACTACACGCACAACGATTGAAATGCTTGGAATTCATGTTGTGAGTGCTGATTTTAATGATTTAGAGGATATTGAACGGGTCATGAAAGAACATCCTGAAATTAAAGGAGCGCTTGTTCAGATAACTCGTCAAAGCATCGAAGATCGTTATGATGTGAAAGAAGTGATTGCGAAAATTAAATCAGTAAAAGATATTCCAGTTGTAACAGATGATAATTATGCAGTAATGAAAATAAAAGAAATCGGATGTGAATGTGGTGCTGATTTATCTTGTTTTTCAACATTTAAACTACAGGGTCCAGAAGGTATAGGCTGTGTTGTTGGGAAGAAAAAGTATATTGATCTTTTGATCAAGGAACATTATTCAGGCGGAAGTCAAACTCAGGGATGGGAAGCTTTAGAGGTGTTAAGAGGACTTGTGTATGCTCCAGTAACACTTGCCATTCAGGCAATGACAAATGAAGAATGTGTACGACGCTTGAGTGTTGAAAAAGAGATTCCAGAGGTAAAAACAGCATTTTTAGCGAATGCTCAATCGAAAGTATTATTAGTAGAGTTTAAGGATCCGATTGCTAAGCAAGTTATTCAAGAAGCAGAAAAAATGGGAACATTGCCAAATCCGGTCGGAGCAGAATCAAAATATGAATTACCGCCATTATTCTATCGTGTGTCTGGAACATTTAGAGCTGCTGATCCAACAATAGATGATAGAATGATTCGCATAAATCCAAATCGAGCAGGAGCAGACACCATCATTCGTATCTTAAAAGACAGTATAAAGAAGGTGAAAGAATGTTCATAAATAAAATGCTAGAGACTAACAAGCCATTGCTGGAAACTAGCTTTACATTTCATCAAAAAGGATTAATTCTACCTGACAGTTATGTTATTGATATGGATTCCTTAATAGAAAATGCGAAAAAAATACTTAATGAAGCAAAAAAGCATAATATGGAAGCCTATTTCATGTTGAAACAAATCGGCAGAAATCCTGAGATTGCAAAAGAATTAGTAAAAATTGGCTATAAAGGAGCAGTTGTAGTTGATTTTAAAGAAGCTCAAGTCATGATGAAACACCATATTCCAATATCCAATGTTGGTCATCTGGTACAAACTCCAAAAGCATTGCTCCAAAAAATAGTGGATTATGGGTGTGAGTATTATACTGTTTTTTCATTGGAAAGAATCAAAGATTTAAATGAGTGTGCAAAAAAAAGTCATAAAAAGATTCAGCTGATGTTGAAGGTTGTTGGACAAAATGACATGATCTACAGTGGACAAACAGCAGGTTTTCGGTTAGAAACATTAGAAGAGATTATTCCTCAAATTACAACGTTGAAAAATGTTGATATCAAAGGTGTAACATCATTTCCATGCTTTTTGTATAATGAATCAGAAAAAAAGATTTGTGCTACACCAAATTATCAAACGCTTCTTAATGCCAGAAATATTTTAAAAAAACATGGTATAGAAATAAATAATATTAATGCTCCTTCTACATCGTCAGTTGCCACGATTCAAGCTATGGAAGGCTTAGAAGTAAATAGTATTGAACCAGGTCATGGTTTAACAGGAACTACTCCTCTGCATGCATATCAAAATTGTGCTGAAGTTCCAAGTGTAGTTTATGTGAGTGAAGTATCGCATAACTTTGATGGTAAAGCTTATTGTTATGGTGGAGGGCATTATCGAAGAGGTCATGTGAAAAAAGCTTTGGTTGGACGCTGTTTAAGTGATGCAAAAGAAGTAAAAGTTGAAGCACCAAGTGATGAGAGCATTGATTATTATTTTGGGCTTGAAGAACCTTGTCATGTAAATGATACAGTAATTATGGCGTTTCGATTTCAAATGTTTGTAACTCGTTCAAATGTATGTCTGATTGATGGCCTAAGATCGAATAAACCGGTTTTAAGAGGAACTTATACAAGTTTAGGAGATGAAGTATCATGGTAAATCAAAGGTTTATTGTAATCGTTTTGGATGGTTTTGGAATGCAGGCAATGGCAGATGCTGCTTGGGCACGACCTGGTGATGAAAAAAGCTCGACACTAGGAAGTATCTTGCATGATTTTCCAAACTTAAAGCTGCCAAATCTAGAATCCATGGGATTAATGAATGCCTATGGTAAGGAAAGCAGCAAGATGAAGTTTTCAAGTACTGCAGTTTGGGGGAAAAGTGAATTAATGCATTTTGGAGCTGATACCTTTATGGGGCATCAGGAAATCATGGGTTCACTTCCAAAAAAACCACTTGTTCAGCCATTTCAGGAAAAAGTGGAGGCAATTCAAAAGCATCTGGAAGAATACGGACATAAAGTTGAAATCAGAAGAAATGGCAATCTGAAATATTTATTGGTAGATGATTATTGTACAGTAGCAGATAACATTGATGCTGATTTAGGTATGGCTTATAACTGTACAGCACCTTTGGACTTTATGTCGTTTGACAAAGAGCTTGAAATTGGTCGTCTTGTTCGAGAAATTGCAACCGTGAATCGAGTTATTCCATTCGGTGGTACTGGGAATACGATTGATGATATATTAAAAGCTGAGGAGACACGAGAAAATAAATTTATTGGAATTCATGCCGTAAAATCAAAATCCTATGAACATGGTTACCAATGTCGTCATTTAGGTTATGGAGTTGATGAGAAAGTGCAGGCTCCGACCATTCTGACAAAAGCCGGAATTGATGTTTCGCTATTCGGAAAAGTAGCTGATATTGTTGCTAATGATCATGGAAAATCAGTGTCATGTGTAGATACCGCAGAGGTATTAGATTTAACAATTGAAGAAATAAAGAATATGAAAAATGGTTTTATCTGTACAAATGTTCAGGAAACTGATTTGGCAGGTCATTCACAGGATTCAAAGTGGTATAAAGAGTTATTGGAAATCGCAGATAAGAAAATTGGTACCATTTTAGGAATGATGAATGAAAATGACATCTTGGTTGTCATGGCAGATCATGGCAATGATCCTGATATTGGACATAATCGTCATACACGTGAAAATGTACCTTTGCTAATTAAAAAACAGAATATTAAAGGAAGAAGTGTTGGTTTGCGAAAATCATTAAGTGATGTTGGAGCAACCGTATGTGATTTTTTTGGTGTTGAAGCACCGCAAAATGGAACTTCCTTTCTGGATGTGCTAAAATAAACTGGAGGTTAATCCTCCAGTTTATTTTATAAGGAAGGCGAAAAAATGGATATCGATAAAGAATATGAATTATTAAAAAAACTCAATTTTGAAAGAATCAGTGGAACAGATAGTGAACAGCAAGCCTGTTATCTTATCAAAGATGAACTGAAAAAATCAGGTATTAAGAGTTCAATAGAAGAATTTGATGTTGTTAGAAATCAAGTCCATAAAGTTAAATTCGAAGTGTTAGAACCTTATCAAATGGTTTATGAAGCAACTGCTTATATGGGATGTATAAATACAACAAAGGAAGGTTTAATATGTGATTTAGCCTATTTTGAAAGTGATACTGAAGTCTCTCGTAAAAGAGTTGAAGGAAAGATTGCTTTAGTGAATGGCTATTTGAATATGAAAACCTTTAAAGCACTTATGGAAGCAAATGCCAAAGGGTTTATTACTTTTAATGGAGATGTTGATCAGAAAGAAAATGATTTAGATCCTCGTGAATTAAGAAGTGTATTACAGGAATTTGGAAATGTTCCAGGAGTGAACCTAAAAGTCCATGATGCCATGGAACTAATTGAAAAAAGGGCATCAAAAGTTAAAATAGTTGTTGATCAAGAAATGATTCATACGAAATCATATAATTTAATTTGTGATTTTAACTATGGAAGTGAGGATTTAGTGGCAGTTACTGCACATTATGATTCTGTACCAAATTCAAAAGGGGTATATGATAATGCGACAGGATCAGTCTGCCTATATGCAATGGCTTTAAAATTGAAAGATCTGAAACTGAAACACAATGTTCGCCTTATTTGGTGCGGAAGCGAAGAAAGAGGTCTTTTAGGGTCAAAAGCTTATGTGAAAGATCATTGTAATGAACTGGAAAATATAAAATTGAGTGTTAATATTGATATGATTGGATCAATTATGGGAAAACGGATTGCTGTGAGTACAGCTGATATGTCACTTGTTCATTTTATAGATTATTATGCGAAAATGAAAGGCTATCCGCTTGAATCAAAACAAGGTGTCTATTCAAGTGATTCTACACCATTTGCTGATATGGGAGTACCAGCAGTTTCTTTTGCAAGATGTACAGCACCCGGAACAGGAAGAATTCATTGCCGTTTTGACGTGATTGAACATCTTTCAAAACATATGTTAGAGGAAGATACACAATTCATATTTGAGTTTGTAAAAGATATGGCGAATGCATATGTTATTCCACTCATAAGAGAAATACCAGATAATATGAAAGAAGAGTTGGATAAATACTTAGGAAGAGACTTATTAAAGAAAGACAATGAGAAAAAGGATGATCAGGCATGTTAAGACTCTATAAGGATTTAGCGTTTCAATACTTTACAGTTTCGATATTAGGTTCTCTGTTTATTCTGATCAATGGGGATTTCCATTGGATTGCGATACTTCTTACATTGATATGGATATTGGTATGTGCGATATTTTCAATCAGAGCAGCAAATCGAAGAATCCAGTCTATTCAATCAATGCGTGTTGATGAATGTCGTTTGATGGATACTGTTCAGGAATATGAAAAGCTGCTGACTAAAGCAAAAACAAGTTCTATATCGTCAATACTAAAACTATATACGGCAACTGCCTATGTTGAAGCAGGTCAAGCTCAAAAGGGGCTCGAATTACTCAAAAGCATCCAATTAAAAGAAAACAAAAAAGATATCCAATATCATTTTTATGCCATGAATACAAAAATAACAGCTTATATTCAGCTTAAGGAATTTGAACAGGCAGAAAAAGAATTAGAAGAATATAAAAAACTTTTTGATCATCCTCTAATCACACCAAAGCTGAAAAATAATTATTTCGATTTTTATGAAAGACGATGTATGGATTTAAAGGTTGAAAAAAAAGAAATCAATGATGATATAATTCAATACTATCAAAAGCTAATAACAACAGAACAACAATTGTTAAAAAAGGTTTATGGTCATTACTATCTGGCATTAGCATATGAATTCAGAAATGACAAAGAAAAAGCAAAATCATGTTATGAATATGCATTAGAAAACGGAAATGATACTTATTATGCAAGTGAAGCTAGAAAAAGATTAAACGAATATTGAAAAAAAGATATGATCCCTCTAACAGACAACTAAAAGAATGGTTGTTAAAAAAAGAGGGATTTTTTCTTATTACTTTTATTTAATATTGACTGATCAAAGAAGTCTCATTTTTTTATTTCATCTGATTTAGAAAAAAGGTTATAATATTCAATATGAATGAGGAAAATAAAACACTTGAAAATCGTCAATATAAAAAAATGACACAAACCCCTGTCTGGAAACTGATTTTGATTTTAGGATTTCCGACAACTATCAGTATGCTGATTACAAATATTTATAATATGGCAGATACGTATTTTGTATCTCAAATTTCATTATCTGCAAGTGGTGCTACCGGGATTGTATTTTCTGTAATGGCAATTTTACAGGCATTTGGTTTTATGCTTGGACATGGTGCAGGGAGTAATATTTCAAGAGAATTAGGAGCTAAAAAAGTTGAAAAAGCTAAAATATATGCTTCCACAAGCTTTTTCTTATCTATTCTGGCTGGGACTTTGATCATGGTTATTGGTTTCTGTTTTCTTGAACCTCTGATGTATTTACTTGGAAGTACTCCCACAATATTACAGGATGCAAAGACTTATGCTTTTTTTATTCTGTTGTCAGGGCCAGCTATGACAAGTGGCTGTGTCATGAATAATATTTTACGTTATGAAGGGAAAGCTGTTTTTGCGATGGTTGGTCTTACAGCCGGCGGAGTTCTCAATATGGTTTTAGATCCAATATTCATTTTTGGATTGGGTTTAAACATTGCAGGAGCAGGATTAGCCACTGCAATAGCCCAATATATTAGTGCTTTGATTCTGATTATTCCCTTTTTAACAAATAAAACAGTTACTAAAATTCACCCTCAATATATTACCCGGGAAATGTTTGATGTTACGAATATTTTAATAACCGGATCACCCAGCTTTCTTCGCCAGGGGTTAAACAGCTTATCTGCATCGATTTTGAATGCACAGGCTTCAATTTATGGTGATGCGGCAATTGCAGCTATGAGTGTAGTATCAAGAGTTTCAAATCTGTTATTCAGTTTTGCATTGGGGATAGGTCAGGGCTTTCAGCCAGTTGCATCTTTTAATTATGGATCAAAACAATATCGGCGTGTCCAAACAGCAACCTGGTTTACAATGATGCTGGGATCACTGATCTTAGTAAGTTTATGCAGTTTCTGTTATGTGAATGCTACAGAAATTATCACTCTTTTCAGAAATGAAACAGCCATCGTACAAATTGGTACAGAAGCGCTTCATTACAGCTGTATAACTCTATTTTTGCTGCCGATGATATCTGTTGGTAACATGTTGTTTCAAAGTGTAGGAGCAAGTAAAAAAGCTATGTTTTTAGCTGC
>CAMEIZ010000044.1 GCA_945919165.1 uncultured Traorella sp. | reverse complement strand
GACTTTCTCAGGCCAAACTACAAGCCCACCGACCTGGTTCCGCTGGCCAAATTCATCAACAGCAACAGCGACCTGGCTTGCTATGTGACAATGGTCGATGCCAACGACCCTCACAACATTATAATCTATCCCAACATCCGCGGCCATGTGATTAACATAGGCGACGTGAGCAACCTGGAATCGAAATTCCGGAAAATCAAGATGATGTACAACATCCTTGACCTGATAATTCTCCATAATTAAATTATAAACAGAAAGCTTATTTCCTTTAGCACTGCCACCTACTCCCTGTGTAGCATTTCCCTGAGGATCAAAATCCACTAATAAAACTTTCTTGCCTAAATAACCTAATCCGGCTGCAAGATTAATACTGGTTGTCGTCTTACCGACACCACCTTTTTGATTTGATACTGCTATGATCTTACCCATACCTTACTCCTTTGGAAAATGGATCGTTATGGTATATCCATCTTCATCTTCATATTCCTTCATTTTTGCTTTTATACCCGTTCTTTGGATCATTTGATAAGCCTGTCGAACGGTATTTAATGCAATTTTAATATCTCGTGTAAATCCTTTGATTTTTACTTTTTCTTTCTTTTCCTGTTTGATCAGTTGTTCTGTCTGGGAAACATTTAAACCTTTTTTAATAATTTTGTCCAGCATTTCCTTCTGCTTTTCTTCTTCCATGCCGATTAGACTTCTGGCATGGCGTTCTGTAATCATTTTCTGAGATACGGCATTTTGTACTTTTTCATCTAAATTCAAAAGACGAATCTTATTGGCAATAGAACTCTGGCTTTTCCCGATTTTCATGGCCAATTCACTTTGTGTACAGCCACTTACTTTCATGATTTTCACAAAAGCTTTAGCCTCTTCAATAGCACTGAGATCTTCTCGCTGAATATTTTCAACAAGGGCTACTTCAGCCATTTGAGCTTCACTGATGTCCATAATATGAGCAGCAACACTTGTCATACCTGCCAGCTGACAGGCACGATATCGTCTCTCTCCGGCAATAATTTCATAATGATTATCTTTTTCTTTTAGGGTAATCGGCTGAATCAATCCGTTTTCACGGATTGACTGGGCAAGCTCCATCAAGGATTCCTGATTGAACTCACTTCTTGGCTGATAGGGATTGGGTACTATTTTTTCAATGGGTACCATGACTAATTCTTTCATTTTATTCTCCTCTCAGCGGATTTTTTTTCATTTTCGCAAAAGCTCTTGGATAAGCCTTAGGTGTTGGTTTCACTTTTAAACATTCTATATTAATCCGCACTGCATCTAATTCATGATTCTCTGCAACATTTTTAACTTGGCAGCCCAAAACACGCAAAGCCTTTTGACTCTGCATCAATTCCTCTTTTCCGCTCAAACCTTTCATCACAATAAACCTGCCGCCGACCTTTACCAAAGGAATGCATAATTCACATAATAACGGCATATTCGCAACAGCTCTGGCTGTTACTATATCAAAGCTCTCTCTTTGATCCAAGCATTCTTCAGCACGCTGATGCAGGATCGTTACATCTAAGCCTAATGATGAAGTCAATTCATGTAAAAAGGTTACCCTTTTCCCAAGGGTTTCAATAATCGTTACATCCAGATCAGGATTCATGATTTTTAAAGGGATGCTCGGAAAACCAGCACCGCTTCCCACGTCACAAAGCTTTCCTTTGAATTCCATATCAAAAGACGGAATCAGTGAATCATAAAAATGCTTCATATAGATGCCTTCTTCATCGATAATACTGGTCAGATTCATTTTCTGATTCCATTCTATCAGCATTTTCCTATAGATTTCAAATGCCTGGATCTGTTTGTCGGTAAGTTTGATGCCATGATCCAGTAAATGTGATTGCAAAAGTTCTTTTCCTGTCATGAATTTCCTCCGGTCAATCTATTATATCAAATTCTTGAGTACTGCAAAAGGTAATCTTAGAAAAAAGCATAAAACCTTCTTTGATTATCCAAAGAAGGTTCAATTTAATTATTGTTTCAACATGGAGAAATAAAATGAATAGCTGGTCAAAGCATCCTCTAAAGGCCATAACTCATTAACTGATGATAAATATATATAACCCGAATGAGTAACTTTACAAGTAATACGAATATCCTTGTATTGATATTCAAAGCTTTCATAAGGTGACTCAGTAATCTTTTGTACGATCGAATCGATTTCACTTGAAAATATTTTTGCGTCCTGTGCTTTCACAAAAGATAGAATTGAGAGAATCATTTCCTTTTGATAAGAGTAAGCAGCAACATCATTTCCCTTGATATCAATTTGAAACTGCATTCCACTCATCTTTCCGTCTTTTTCAAAAAATTCAATATCAGGCATCAGAATATTATTCAAATGAAGATTCTCCCCTGATTCTCTTTCTATCCACTTTCCCTTTTCATTTAACAGATCATTTTCTGTAAGATCATAATAATCAATATAGCTGTTGTAATTATCACAGAATTGTTCAACGGTAATATCATGAAGATTTTTTGGAAGCTGTGCAATTTTGTTAGCCGGTATCATAACAGCAATCAAAAAGATATAAACCCCTATATAAAAAGCAATACGCCATTTCTTTTCATCTTTAACACTTATATAGGAGCCATATTCCCACTCCATGGTTTCTTTATTTACACAAGAATGATAGCTTTTCCAATACCGATAAAGACGTATTCCGGGAATATCAAATCCCGTTCCATAGACAATTACACGCCAGGTTCTTTCAAATGCCTTTTTTTTGGACAAAGCATTCCCTTCATCGTCTCTGACTTGAATTCCTAAAAGAGCTTTACCAAGCGTTGTGGAAAACTTAGATAACAGCACAGGTTCTATAAAAAGTGTCATGATTACAACAGCTGCACTGTCCCATAAAAGATCAATGCCAGAGCGAGTTGCATAATTCACGCGAAAAACAAGTATTTGAAACAACTTCCATAAACTGCTGTAAAGACAGCTGTCTAATGTTCTCGCAAAAAAGCGTCGCCATGGAATTACTTGTTCTTGAATTTGATCATCTTCTGGTAGCAATATCAAACGATGAGTACTTTTTTCAATCTCATCCAGATAATACTGGGCATTTAGATTCTGATATTGAACTTGATCATTCTGCATATCTCGACATATCTTTTGTGATTGTTCAAGATCTTTTTTTTCAAGCTCCAATTCTTTAATATGATTTTGTAGGGATTCACTGAGATGATGTTCTCCCGTATGCAAAAGTTTGATTTCCTCAAGCGAAAAATGCAGAGTACGCAACAGCTTGATTCGTTTTAAAACCTCTAAATCATTTTCTGTATACTCCCGATATCCGTTTTCATTGCGTATGGGTGATAACAGACCTTCCATTTCATAAAAACGAATGTTGGCTCGGCTCATTCCGCTTTGTTTTTCAATTTCCTTGATTTTCATACTGCTAACTCCTTGATTAACCTTATTGTAGACTATCAAGTAACTAAACAGTCAAGTATTTTAAATTATTTTCTTTTATAAGACAGAAAAAAAGCACAATTGATGTGCTTTTTCATTCTTTTTTAAGCCTTGTTGCCAGATCCGAATTCTTTGATCTTATCCATAACTAAAGCTTTGATAGCTGCTGTACCAGGAGCTAACAGCTTACGAGGGTCAAATCCTTTTCCTTCAAGATCTTTTCCAGCTTCAATGTATTTACGTGTTGCATCAGCAAACACTAACTGACATTCAGTATTTACGTTGATCTTGCTAACTCCTAAAGAAATAGCTTTAGCGATCTGATCAGCAGGAATTCCTGAACCGCCATGTAATACAAGTGGTTTACCATTTGTCTTTTCCTGAATCTGAGCTAAAACATCAAAGTTTAATCCAGCCCAGTTTGCAGGATATTTACCATGGATATTTCCAATACCTGCAGCTAAGAAGTCAACACCCAAGTCAGCAATTTTTGCACATTCTTCTGGGTCAGCAACTTCACCGCCACCGATAACACCGTCTTCTTCTCCACCGATAGCACCTACTTCACATTCAACAGAAATACCTTTTGAATGAGCAAGAGCGATGATTTCCTTTGATTTTTCAACATTTTCTTCAAATGGATAATGAGATCCATCAAACATAACAGATGAGAATCCAGCTTCGATGCAAGCCTTAGCTCCATCATAAGTACCATGATCCAAGTGTAATGCAACTGGAACTGTAATTCCTAAATAATCAATCATTGCCTTAACCATGTCAGCAACTGTTTTGTAGCCAGTCATGTATTTTCCGGCACCTTCACTAACACCTAAAATAACAGGTGAGTTTGTTTCCTGTGCTGCCTGCAGGATTGCTTTTGTCCATTCAAGGTTGTTGATGTTGAACTGACCTACTGCATAATGTCCAGCATGAGCCTTTTCCAACATTTCTTTTGCGCTTACTAATGCCATAAATTTTTTCCTCCTCTATTTATGCACCTTTATTATACTCAATTTCATTTCAAAGTAAAACAATTAAAAGAAAAAATGACAGATTTCTCTATCATTTTAATACTTCTCTTCTTCTTTTTCAGTTGGCTCTTCTTCGTCTTCTAAATCAAATTCTTCTTCATCTTCAACATCATCATCCAAAAAATCATCTGTGGAGATTACAGTTTCACTGAAAGTGTGACGGCTCTTCAAATCCCATTTGTTTTCTCCCATGTTGACAAAACGACTGTCTAAACACAGATCCGAATAGAATTGAGCAATCTGGTCTTCCTGCTGGGAAGAAGTCAGCGCTTCAATTTGAGAAATTTCTTCCCATAATTTTAAAAACGGGGTTGGTTTCTTTTTCTTTGACAATAGGTTAAATGCAATATCAAGTTTCGATATTTTCATAATGTTCCTCCTCCCTTTTCTATAAGCTTTTCTATATATACAACTCTTTACTATGCTTGTCAAGACTTTCTTGTGAGTTTTTCACTTTAAGAATATGTGCAGTTTTTTTGTTTATACAAGCTTTTTGAATTTTGCCATCATTCGGAATTTTTCAAGAACCTCTGAACCATTTAAAATATCATATTCAATTGCCAGAATATTTTCTTTTTTATGGTAGACATGGGTATAGATATCCACCTCAAATTCTCCATAAGCACTTTGAATCCTTCCTTTTGTTTTCTGTTGAGAAGAAAATTTTAAAATGGATGTGTTTTCTGCTGTTCGATGAATTTGACAGCTGAATGAATTCCCGCTGATTTTTACTGTGCCATCATAGGGTTTTTCTTCATGATAGGTGAATTCAAAGCTTTCTTTTGTCTGTGTCATCTCACAAACAGATTCACATAAAGTTTGTTCTTCAGATGTAGTTAAATTTTTTTGTTTGATAGTAACGAAAACTTTCATGTTTCCATTATAACCAATTTGATATAAGTTACAAGTTTTTTGTTTGATTCATGATTATTTGTCATACTAGAAGTATGAGAAAAGCATTGAAGATATTCATGATATTCATTAGCAGCGCTTTATTTGTTTTGTTTGTTTTTCTTTTATGTGCCAAACTGATTCCGCTTGATTTTATGACAAAAAGAGAAAATATTACGTTGTATGACATTCATCAAGAAGTATTTTATGAATCGAATTTTCAAGAAAAGCTTGTCTGGTATTCTTTAGATGATTATCCTAATGAGTTGATTGATCTTTTGGTTGCAATAGAAGATAAACGATTCTATCAGCATTTTGGTTTTGATCCTATCCGAATCACAAAAGCTGCCCTAACAAATATAAAAGCAAATAAAATCATTGAGGGAGGAAGCAGTATTACGCAGCAAATGGCAAAAAATCTGTTTTTAACCAATCAACAGACTTTTTCAAGAAAACTTGAGGAATTATTTATTGCGACTCAAATGGAAATGCAATACAGTAAGAAAACAATTTTAGAAGGATATTTAAATACGCTGTATTTTGGTCATGGGATTTATGGGTTTCATGCCGCCAGTCAGTACTTCTTCAACAAACCTCTTTCTGAATGTACAACAGCTCAAATAGTTTTAATGATTGGTGTTGTCAATGGTCCTTCAGTTTATTCACCTATTATTGATCCAAATGCTTCTATTCAGCGACAAAAAGCTTTATTATCCTACTTGAAAGAGGAGCATTTTTTGTCTGATCAGCAGGCAAATGAAGCTCTTATGGAACCTTTAGTCTTTATGAAATCAACTCCAAAAGATCATGATGCTTCCTACTATATACAAGCTGTTCTTGATGAAATCAATTCCATGAAACTTGAATCTAAAGAAGGCTTAGAGGTTTATACTTCCTATGATCCTAAAGCTCAGCAGGCATTGACTTTGGCGATGAGTGAATATGCCAGTAAAGATGAATGTGAATCAAGCGGAATTATTTTAAGGCCAAAAGACGGCAGTATTCTTGCTTTGGCAGGCGGCAAAGACTTTACCATAAGCCAATACATTCGCCCCCTCTATTCCAAGCGTCAGGTTGGTTCTACAATCAAACCATTATTGTATTACAATGCCCTGCATGCAGGCTTTACTCCATCAACCACTTTTATGTCCTCTCCCACTACCTTTCAAATTGATGAGACGACCATCTATGCACCTAAGAACTATGAAAATCGTTATCCTTATCGGGATATTTCCTTAATCAATGCAATTGCTATCTCGGATAATATTTATGCTATGAAAACCCATCTCTTTCTAGGAATGGATGTTCTTGCTGACTCTTTAAAAGCATTTGGGATAAATGCAAAACCTATTCCCTCTTTACCACTGGGAACCAGTGAAATGTCGCTGATGCAGCTTACTTCTATTTATAATACCTTTGCTTCAGCAGGCTATTACACCAAGCCCAGCTTTATTCAAATGATTTATCAGAATGATCAAATAGTTTTTGTTAATCCTTATACAAAAGACCCATTACTTGATTCAACTGATACCTTAGTTCTCAACAAGCTTTTAACCGCTCCCTTTGACATGAAGAATAAAACCGTTACCGTACCAACACTTGTCAACATGAAACCGAATGTCCAAGTTGCCGCCAAGTCCGGTACCAGTGATTTTGACTCTTTGATCGTTGGTTTTAATCCCGATTATACGGTTGGTATCTGGAGCGGTTTTGATGATGCCAGAGAGCTTGACGCTCAATACTACTCTGTATCTAAACTCATCTTTAAAGAAACGTTCAACAGACTCTATGAAGATGAAACAGTGTCAGGCTGGTATCAAAAAAATAAAAAGATTGAATCAAGAACAGTTGATCCAATCTCCGGTAAATCTTCCTTATTAGGCAGTGAATACTGGTACAAAAAATAAACCACTCAAAAGATCAAGGATAAAATAAAAGCTATCACAACAAAAACAAGAACATAAGCAAAAAAATCCTTTTTCTTTTTAACAGGATGATCAAAATGAGTTTCATCCTTCAAATTCTGTGCTAATGTTTCCGCATCCCTACGATTCATATCACGAGTGCTTTCCTTTAACATGAACATTCCTCCTATAAATAGAATACTATCTGACAGCTTTTCATTTGGCAGCTACTAATCAATATTAAAGTTCATCAATCAGTAATCAACATGCCCCTCCATACATCCATAATTATATCATTTAAAATAGACAATCAGATATCAAATATTAAATCTTTTAAAACTGCTTTAAAAATTCCATAACTCATTCATCTTCCTCACTGTCCCATACCAATTTAAATTCAAATCCTGTCAAATGATTTTCCTCTACAAGTTTCTTAAATTCATCGGATACAAATGGATATTCACTTCTTTTTTTGTCAATGATCCTGAATATTGGAATGCCTCTCACCTTTTCCAATTTAAATGAATATTTTGTAAATCGCATGATTCTTTTACTATTGTCAAATCGGATGAATTCTGATTTTTCATAATTAATGGCTTTCGATATTGTTTTCACATGTACCGCATAGTACTCTTCTTCAAAATTTAACTGATTGATTCTAACATGTTTTTTGATCAGTGGCATCAAGACATCGACTGCCTTTTTACTGAAAATCGGAATCCCTATATCTGATCCTAATGTATCACTTAATGGAAGCTCATCATTTTTTACCATCTTCAGTTTTTTCCAGTTCCAGTATTTTCCTTCGCTCAATGCTATATATCCATGATATCCTAACTCTATATCGGATAATAAAGAGTTATAATTTGTACAATCATGATTTAATTCCCATATTTTCATAAGCTCTCTCTATTTCATAAATGTTCCATCGCTTAATTGTTTGGCTATTTTCTCATCGTTATTTAATTCGTTCAGATAACAAGTGTTCTTGATTTTCGATTATCCTAACCTTCATAAGTATAAACATAAGTATCAATAACGTTTTCTTGATTCAATACTTTTCTATTTAGAAAATCATATTCTGTAGTTGTGACAATGTTGTTATTTCATTTCCCTCCTTATAAAAATACTTTATCATAAATTTTTTAATATTCTAAAAACTGGACAAAATTATAAAAAATGCCCGTTTCAGGCACTTTTTCAATTTTTATCCATTTAGAAATCTTTAATGTTTTATCCATTTTTTCGCGATATTTCTGATAACTGTTATAGAATTTCTTTTGTTTTTTAGAGATTAAAAGAAGTTCATATTCAAAGATACTCCATTCCGGATGTTTCCATTATAAGTGAATCAAATGATTTGGAACAAGAATTTTCATAATATATTTTACTAATACCTCATCACTTTCACCTTTTTTCTTTAATTCATAGTAATGAATATAGTCTTGATTACGATATGTGTTGATATTTTCTTTGTTGAAGTCTTCCGGTAATGGCAGATTTTGATGTGTACAGATCGATCCAATTAAAAGAAGTTCCTCATAATTATGATAGAAACGTACGTTTTCTATAAATAGCGAATAAGCTGGATCATATTCCTTTCGCAAATAGTAAAACATGGCAATATTATAATTGATCGAAATCTTGATTGAATCCGGCAGATTTTCTTTTCTCTTAAGTTTTAACAAATTTTCAGCACTCAGATAAGCTTTATGTATATCTATGTTTTTATACATGATAAAACAACCCATTTCATATTTTGCGCATCTGTATGAATTGTTTTTTGATTTCCAATAGTCTATAGCCTGTTTGAACATGGTTAAGGCACTTGTATAGTTTTCAGCTAATTTTTGATGTCCTCCGAAAACATATTGTAAAATCATGTCCTGTTTATTTTTGAGTGCCCTTTGATAGATTTCTTCTTCTAGTTTCATATCACCAAAATGATTTATATTGGATATCCACATAAGTTCTTATAAGAGGGATTCAATCTGAATATCAAAAAGATTTGTTTCAAAAAGAACAAGTAATTTTTTAATATCATTCAATTCAATTTGTTTATTATTCTTGTAGTAATCAAATAGATAATGGAATAGGGTATAATACTGATGATAGATGGGGATTTCTTTGTAGTCTGAACATTCTTTTTGCAGTTCTTCAAATAAGAATTCAATCTGATCTTTTTCATAATAGATAAATGCATGACAGGCTTTTGGTAAGTATGCTTTGATCCAACGATCAAAATTATCTTTTCTTTTAAAAGAAAGATGATAAAAATCTAAATATTCATCATAATAGGTTGAATTATTGAACACTTTCCCATTTTCCATTTCTGAATAAACAGTAGGTGAAGTAATTCCAGCCATCTTTATGCTTTGCCATTTTGTTTTTGATTGATAGCGATAGTATTTGAATAATTTACCAATCATGATTTTTTCTTTATCATACAATCCAAGCATTCTTTTTCCCCGATTTTCTACTCATATTAAATTGTTTAATGCCTATTTTTTCAATTTAAAAATGAAGTGACATAGTTGATGATTCACTTCATTTCATTTTTTATTTATTTGAATCTAACAGAATTTTCTTTGGCTTTGCCTGCATCATAAAGCCAATTGATAATGCTGTGGATAAGAACAAGATCAAACTTCCTACTTCATTGATCAACAGCACATACTGGTGATCAAAAACAACATGATATTGTTCAAGAAGCTTTTTTTGGTTTTCATCTTCTTCTTCACTTAACTGTATAGTTTGCTGTGTATAAGATGAATTGACTAAATAATTGGAAAATGCTTCTCCCAGTTTATTGCCACTGATAATTGATAAATTTAAAGCTATAATACCAATCATCCATACCTCAAGAATAATTTGTAAGAGAATGTTTCTTCGCTTTTCTCCAAGAGCAAGCAATACTCCTACTTCATATTTTCGATCTTTGGTCAAAAAGAAAATCACAAAATTTAAAATTAAAATACTGCATATAAATGAAATGGAAAGCAGATATCCGCCGATATTTTCAATAGCATTTACTGGTCCTGATATTTTTTCATATATATCATTTGAGGTAAACAAGCGATAACCATATGGCAATATTTCTTCCTGAAAGAAGGGTTCAAATTGTCCTTCCATGTATTCAAGTACATTTGGTGAAGTCAGTTGAAAATACGCCGTACCTAAAGAAATGGCATGGTTGACATGATCTTTGTCTTGCGCGTATGTTTCATCAAGTTGTTCAAATATACCTGCTTCATTGAAAACAGTCTGATTTGGCGTGTAGATACGTGCATTTAAGTAATCAATCTGATTATACTTACCCTGTACTGATAATAATTCATTGATTTTGAAAACTCCTATTACTTCATACTCAACATTTTCACTGTACAGGATATCTTCTGAGCTGTCGGTTTCCATATAAAGAGGATAGATATTCCGTTTTAATACAAGATGATCATGAGGCTTGATTGCTCTGTATTCACCATTTTCCAACAGCTTAAAGGAATCACTTATTAAAATGACCTGTGCTCCCGTTTTCAATTCCTCTTCAGTAAAATATCTTCCTTCGGTCAATATTACTTCTTTATTCTTAAAATCTAATGGTTCACTGTGTTCAGTTCCCCAAAGCTGAATATTTTCAAATTCTTTTTCATTCGTGTTTTGATTTTCATGAAAACGAATTCTATCAGATTGTAAGCCAGAAAAGAGATAACTATAGTCTCCATATGTGACATAATCATGTTTGAGTAATTGATCAAAGACATGGACTGATTGATTGATTCTTTCATCTTCATTGAAGCTTGCATCCAGTCTTGATTGGTATTTTTCAGTACTCTGTACCCAGATTCGTGTTCCATAGGATTCCATGAATTCCTGTTTGACATTTTTTATTGAATAAGAAAGGGCAACCGCACTACTCAAGATATTTCCTAATACAAAAATCATACAGAACAAAATCAATGACTTTTGTTTTTGCTGGAAAAGACTATACATCACACGTCTAAAGATCTTCATGCCTAATCTCCACAAAATTATGTATTTCACTGTCTAAAAGCAAAATATGATCAGATTGTTTAGCTACATCATGTGAATGTGAAACAACAATAACACACTTGTCATCTTCATGAGCCAGTTTTTTTAGAATTTCGATGATGGATGCTCCCGTTTTCTTATCCAAGTTTCCCGTAGGCTCATCTGCCATGATGATTTTAGCATTTGTGCTTAATGCTCGAGCTATAGCGACACGCTGTTGTTCTCCTCCGGATAAATGAGTCACTTTTCGTTTTGACATTTCTTCATCAATTCCTACTCTTTTTAGATACTGATTGGCATCTTTTTCTTTTGTTTGACTGATATCCATGGCTAATAGGACATTTTGATAACTTGTTAGATAAGGGATTAAGTTGTAATCCTGAAAAATGATGGAAATATTTTTACTGCGATATTCTGATTCATTCATTTCTTTCAGATTTTTGCCTTCAAAATAAATTTCTCCCTGTTGATTTTTTTCAAGTGTAGAAATTAAAGATAAAAAGGTGGTTTTTCCTGATCCGGATGTACCTAAGA
>CAMEIZ010000043.1 GCA_945919165.1 uncultured Traorella sp. | reverse complement strand
CTGGTCCTAATCGATCTATTAATTACTCATAATGCAATAAAAGTTTCGTCATAATATTCATATCGACTTTTAATTCTTTTTCCGATTCGATAACAAAGCCCTTTTCATTCAACATTTTTTTTACTTTCGAAGCATTTTTTGATGCATAAGCATCCGGTTTCAACATTATAAATGTTTCTTGTTTCATTTTATCCTTTCGATCACTTTATCAAGTGCAGTAATAAACCATGGTGTATACTCTTTGGGATGTATTCTGACATCCTCAAGCAGATCAGAAAAATCAATCCATTTGATTTCTTCAATTTCTTCGGGATCTATTATCATTTTACCATTGTAATCAGCCACAAATACATGATCTCTTTCATATTCGCATAAACCGTTTGGAAATGAAGCGAAATATGTAAAATGAAAGATCTCTTCGACTTCGCATATAATACCGCATTCCTCAAATAGACGGCGTTTTGCGGCATCATGATAGCTTTCATTCATTTTTGGATGAGAACAGCAAGTATTGGTCCAAAGTCCTGGACAATGATATTTGTTTAAAGCTCTTTTTTGTATACACATCTTATGATCATGATAAATAAAAACTGAAAAAGCACGATGAAGAAGTGCCTGTTGGTGAGCTTTCATTTTCTCACAGGTACCGATTTCTTTGTCATTCAGATCAATTAAAACAACTTCACTCATATTATCAGTGTAAAAGATTTTATAGGAGAATGCAAGCAAAAGAGCAGAAACCCTGCTCTTAAACTTTTTGAAATGAAACTTTTATTTCACAGCCCTTGCCTTCTTCGCTGTCAATTGAAAGCTCACCATGATGATTTAACACAATGTGTTTCACAATAGCTAGTCCTAAACCAGTTCCTCCAGTAGCCTTGGAACGACTTTTATCTACTCGATAAAAACGTTCAAAAACACGTTCATGATAGCGTTTTGGAATTCCAATTCCATTGTCTTTTACAGAAAGAATGACTTTTTGATCCTGATGCGTAATTCTTACTTTCACATAGCCATCCGGTTTATTATAACGAATAGCATTATCCACAAGATTATAAATCAGTTCGACCATTCTTTCTGGAGAGGCATTGATCATTTCACTTTGACCTTCCAAAAAAAGGGTCACCTTGTATTTTTTGGCATGTACTTTGAGCGATTCAATGCAATCCATAGCAACTTCATACAAATCCACTTTTTCCATTACTTCCGCTCCTTCACTGTCCAGTTCAGAAAGACGGATAATGTCGTTAATCGTCGTTAATAAACGATCGCTGCTTTTATGAATTTCATGCGCAAAATGCTGAATATCCTGATCACTTGCCATTCCTGTTTCAATCAATTCCGAATAACCGCTGATACTAGTCAAAGGTGTTTTCAGTTCATGAGTAACATTGGCAGTAAAATCCTGGCGCATTTTCGATTGTTTCAAAATATTCTCGTGCTGCTGCTGAATCATGTGAACAACCGGTATCAATTCTTTATATACTTTCTTTTCATCGATATGATCAATATCGCTTGCAATTTCTTTTATGGGTTCTAAAATTGTACGTGTTAATAACCGTGAAAGAATAAGAGCAATAAGTAAAATCACCAGGCTCATTCCTATCACAAGTGGAAGTGTATCAAAAAAAATACTTGTGATCGATCCAACTTCTCTTGATACTCGCAAAACTTTTCCATCTTCTAACAGAATGGCATAATAATAGGTTGAAACATTACTGAAAGTTGATGATTGACGTGTAATTTGAGAAGTTCCATTTTCTTTTGCCTCTATAAATTCAGGGCGGTTACGATGATTTTCCATCAAAGCTTCATCTGCTTGATTATCTATCAATACACTGCCATCAGTATCAATGAGCGTAATTCTGATGTTTTCTTTTGCTGCAATGGAATCAGCCTTTTCCCATCCTTGTGTCTGTGCTACTACATTGCCAAAAGTTCTTAAATCATAACTGACCTGTTCTTGAAAACGTTTGTAAAATACGCCCATAACCAGACATAATGTTGTAATGATACTGATTGCAGCAATCAAAAATAATCGTTTATGAATTTTATTCTCCATATCATTCCAGCATATATCCAACGTTTCGAATTGTCTTGATATAGCTGCCTCCTTCTTTTAATTTCTGTCGAAGCGTTTTGATATGCATATCCAATGTTCTGGATTCACCTTCAAAATCAGTTCCCCATACTTTTTCCATCAGTTTTTCACGAGTTAAAACAATACCATTATTAATCATCAATAACTTTAACAGTTCATATTCTTTAAATGTCAACTCGATTGCCTCATCATCAAAATAAACTGAACGTTTTTCATCATCCATAAATATTTTACGATGTGTCAGAAATTTTTCATTTTCTGAATAATTGCTTCTGCGAAGCAGTGCTTTTACTCTTGAAATCAATTCCATTACACCAAAAGGCTTTGTCAGATAATCATCTGCTCCGATATCCAACCCTTTTACTTTATCAATTTCACTTGTTTTAGCACTCACTAATAAAACAGGAATACTCCTTGTTTCACTTTTTGCTCTTAGTGTTTTGACAATACTTAATCCGTCTACATCCGGAAGCATAATATCCAAAATAATCAAGCTTGGAATTCTTTCTTCCAGTTTTTTATAAAAATCTTTAGCACATTCAAAATCACAAACACTGTAACCACTGTTTTTAAGAGCAAATGTTTCAATTTCACGTATATTCTGATCATCTTCAATAATATATATAATTGCCATAACGTACCTCGATTTTATTTTAACATGGTTTTCTACTACAAGTCTAACAAAACGACGTAAAAACATAAGCATACTTTTGTAAAGTCTATGTAAAATCATTCTCTATCAAATTTGCTTTTGTGAATGAAAAATGGTATTATTATCCATGTTTTGGAGGATTTTATGAATACAAAAACACGTTCTGTTTTCATTTTGTTTATAACAGCTATTATTTGGGGATTTGCGTTTGTTGCACAGCGTGTTGGTGGTAATTCTACCGGCTGCTTTACATATAATGCCATTCGTTTCATGCTAGGCGCACTTTCTTTGATCCCTGTCATGATGATTTTTGAAAAAAAACCTTTGGATCTTGAAAGAAAGAAAAACACTTTACTGCCTGGTATATTATGTGGAGTTATCCTCTTTACTGCCAGTACACTTCAGCAATATGGTGTCATGCTCACTGATTATGCTGGAAAAGCTGGATTTATCACTGATTTTTATATCATATTAGTTCCAATTATTGGTATCTTCCTACATAAAAAAACAACCATGAATGCTTGGATTGGGGCCTGTGTCGCTCTTGTCGGTTTCTATTTATTATGTATTCATGGTTCTGTGGCAATTAATTTTGGTGACTTTCTTATTTTCTTATGTGCTGTCTTTTTTGCTGTTCACATTTTAGTCATTGATCATTTCGTCAACAGTATTTATGCAATTCGTTTTTCTTTTATTCAGTTTATTGTCTGTTCAATTCTAAGTTTTGTAGGAATGTTTCTTTTCGAAAGAATTCCATTGGTAAATATTCAGGAAGCTATCATCCCCATCTTATATGGCGGTATCATGTCAGTTGGTGTTGGCTATACAACTCAAACACTTGGACAGATTGGATTGGATTCTACCACCAGTGCCATCATCCTCAGCAGTGAATCTGTTTTTTGTACATTAGGCAGTGCATTGCTGTTACATGAAGTCATGAGCTTAGAAAGTTATTTGGGCTGTGCCCTGATATTTTTAGGTATTATATTGGCTCAATTGCCTTCAAGAAAAAAACAAATTTAAGAATCAAATGATTCTTTTTTTTAGATCTTTTTTGATAATTATGTAAGATTTTTTGTTTTTTTTCGAAGCAATTTATGAATCGATTCAAATAATGGGGGGCAGGGAAATGCATGATGAAACAATAATTAAAAAACTAAAAGAAGATCCTGACACCGGATTTGAACTTCTCATAGCCCAATACTGTGGAATCATAAATGCTGTAGTAAGATCCTTACTTCGTCCTCCTGTTTTCAACAATGCAGATATTGAAGATTGTATCGCTGAAGTATTCAGTGAATTCTATTTTAAGCTTCACAAATATAGTCCAGAATCAGGAAGCTTAAAATCCTATCTTTGTGTAATAGCGAAAAACAAAGCAACGGATTCATTGAGAAAGCATTATAAGGAAGCTCAAAAATTACCCTATAACGATCAATTATATTCAAAACATGATCAAGATGATTTTCAATTTGATCAATACACACGTATTGAATTGATAAATGCCATCAAAGACTTAAAGGAACCCGATCATGAAATCTTAGTAAGAAAGTTTTATTTTTCGGAATCTTCAAAAGAAATTGCCAAACGACTGAATTTAAGTGTATCCAAAGTTGATGTAAGGACACATCGTGCCATTAAAAAGCTAAAGGAAAGATTTGGAGGTGAAAACAATGAAAAAGACATGGAGTGATATTTTATCTGAATGTACTGCTCAAGAACTGGATGTTTTATTAGATGATACTTATGAATTTGATTCTTTAGATCCGGATTCTGTAAAACGAATACAAAACAGAGTATACAAAAAAACTCATCTGAAGCGTTTTTCAATTAAAACCATTATCATGATTCACATGAAGAAAATATTGATTGCTTGTTGTCTTTTTCTCTGCATGATTCTAATTACTCATTTTGCCACTTTAACAGAAGCAAAAGAATATCAAAATGCTATTGAATTTTTCCATCAATATGACTTATCAATTGATGGACTTACAAGAAATGAAATTAAAAACGTTTATCGAGATATAACTGCCAAAACATTTAGTTTTTCAAAAACTGCTCAAGTCATTGAAAAAAGAATTCAAGTAAATGGTCATGAAATCTTCCTGGAAACACCAACATGTAATGATATTGAAAACTTGTGGAATTATTTAAATCATGTTGAACAATATGAATCTGTTCATTCCAATAAATCTATTACTTATGAATACTCATCAGTTGATAAATTTTCAAATCAATACGGTTTTCTGATTTTTGATCACTGTCAATTAAACCAAATTAAAGATAATCAGCTTCAATGGAGTTTGACAATTACTGATTTCATGATAGAAAATATTTGTGAAATTGAAACAGGTCTTTATGCTTATGGTACTTCAATCGATTATCATCATAATCAGTCCTTTTCTGCTTGGATTTCCAAAATAGATGAAAACGGCAACATATTATGGATGTCTCAGCTCGATCATGGATTTGAAAATGAACAGATTATCAAGGTTATAGAAAACCCTGATAAATCAATTGCTGTCTTTTCTTATGGAAACTTTTCAACCTTTTCTTTCAGCCTTTATGATGAAAATGGCAATTTGTTGAACTCAAGCAAAACCGACCTGCAAGAAACAAGAATCGATACCATTGTTCGTTGTAATGATGGCTATATTGTGCAGCTTACAGATTTTCAGACTAACTCCTCTAGAATTGAGAAATTAGACTCATTTGGTAATTTCACATTTTCTTATTCTTATTTTGACAATGACTGTTTTTATCATATCATTGACTTAACTGAAATAAATGGAAATATTTATCTGTCTGCTGATGTCATCCCGAAAAGCATTCATTCATCAGAAAGTCAAGATGCCATTTCATCTTACATTCAGGATTTATACAATACTGGTATCGATGAAATTTCTTCTTCGGAATTTACACCGAATATTAAGAATAATGTTACTGCTATGCTTTTAATCTGTGATCTTGATCATGGAACTCCACAAGAGTATTATTCGGTTAAAGGAGCTTGGGCAGGAAAATTTGAACTTTCTGATGACCATAATCTGATTTGGCATGTCGAAAATATTCTTTCAGCACAATTGGCACCTCGCAATATCAGTTCACATTCGTATCGTGGGCAAAGTATTCTTTATCAGTATATTTTTGATCAGAAAGGTCTTCTTATTCAGCAAAGAAAAACCAATCAAATCATTGATTTTATGCGTTAAAAACAGGAAGTGGATAAACAACCACTTCCTATTTTTTTAATTTCTGTACAGCTAAATATAACTGATTTAAAGCTTTCATTAATGTTTTACGTGTACAAGCAATATTTATACGTTCAAATCCTGCTCCTTCTTTACCAAAAATATAACCTTCATCCAGCATAAGATGAGCTTCATTTAACATGAACTTTTCCAGTTCTTCGTGGGATAATCCTAAAGCTCTCATATCTAACCAAACCAAGTATGTACCCTGGGGAATTAACATTTTTAATTCTGGTAAATACTCATGAAGATATTCCCTCATGGCATCAATATTTCCCTGTAAATAATCTATCAGCTCATCCAGCCATTGTTCTCCATATTGATATGCTGCTTTAGCTGCTTCTAATCCAAAGATATTGGGATCATTAATCCCGCTCTTTTGTTTTTCTTCTAAATATAACGTTCTTAATTCTTTATTAGCTATAATGATGTTAGAGGTTTGAAGAGCGGCCAAATTAAATGTTTTGGAAGGAGCTGTACATAATATTGAAAACTCTTTAAAAGAATCATCTGCAAGATAGAAAGGAATATGTTTATTTCCCTTATAGATGAAATCCTGATGAATCTCGTCACTGACAACAATAACATGATATTTCTTGCAAATATTTCCGATCTGAATTAATTCATCTTTCGTATAAACTTTTCCTATTGGGTTATGGGGATTACATAAAATCACCATTTTTACCTGATTTTCTTTGATGCTTTTTTCGAGTTTTGTGGTATTGCATTCATAGTGATCTTCAATCAAATCCAAAGGAAATTCAATCTTTTTTCGATGATTTGTTTGGATTGAAATATCAAAAGGATAATAAACCGGTTTCATGATTAAAATAGCATCGTTTTCTTTCGTATAGGCACGAATTGCTAATTTAATAGCACTGACTACACCACAAGTTGTGGTGATCCAGTCTTTCTGAATATCTAAATCATGTCTTCGTTTCATCCAAGAAATGACACTTTCATAATAGTCATCTTCCACTGAAGCATATCCAAAAATACCATGACTCGCTCTTTTTATTAATGCTTCTTTAACTTCTGGTAAGGTTTCAAAATCCATATCTGCTACCCACATAGGAATAACATTCTCATCTGCCTGATCATATTTGATTGAATTTGTATGGTAACGATTGATTTCTTGATCAAAATTGTACATAGAATCACCTCTTTATCTATTTTAGCACAAAGAAAAAAGAAAACGAACCGGCAGTGGTTCGTTTTCAAAGAGGTTTTCATTAATAAGCCTAAATTATAGAATTAACATAGCTGCTGTCAGAATAACTACACTGACAATAGCGATTGTAGCAATAATCTTCATAGCAAATTTCAGCCATGTAGAATATTCGATGTGGGCAATTTCGAAACCACCCATGATAGCTCCACAAGTTGGAGTGAACAAGTTAACAAGTCCGTTACCAGCAACGAAGATCATTAACATAACTTCTGGTGAGAATCCAAGTTCAGCAGCTAATGGTCCCATGATTGGCATACTTGCACCTGCTAATCCACTTGATGAAGGAATCAAGAATGACAGCAAGCAGTATAATAAGTATGACAATGGAGCAAAAATACCAGCACTCATACCCTTTAAGGCTGCAGCAGCGTTTACCAGGATCCAATACTGTAATCCAGTTCCGCCATCTTCAACTGGCATCATCAATACGCTGATACCACGTGCAAGAGCAATGATCAAGACAACGCTCATCATATCTGCAGCACCTGCAATGAATGTCTTAACGAATTCATTTTCAGATAATTTTCCTGCAACACCGATAACGATTGACATAATTAAGAACCAAGTAGTTGCTTCAGCAAAATACCAGTCACCAAATGATAATCCTGTTAGGAAGCTTGTCCATCCATCAAAGACAGTAATTCCAAATCCCCACCAAGGGATGAATGATAAAATCATTACTACGAATGTGAAAGCAAACAGAATCAGAACAAGTTTCTGGTTTCCAGTTAATGTTCCATCAACTTTAAGTTCCTTATCGATAAAGTTTGTTTTCATGTCTTCCTGTTCCTGCAATGAAAGAATTGTAGAACCTTTATCAGCTTTCACTTTCTTTGCATAACTCATTACAAAGAAGATAGAAATCAATAATGAAGAAATCCACAGAATAGCACCTAACACAATGATGATAGCATTATTTACTTCAACACCAACACTAGTTAAAGCATCCTGTGCAGCTCCAACTGCGAATGGGTTAACAGTTGAACCTAAAACACCACTTCCAGCTCCAAGTAATACAACTGCAGCACCAACGATTGAATCAAATCCTGCAGCTACCATTGTTGCAGCTAACAATAAATAGAATGGAGTTGTTTCTTCCAACATACCATAAGTAGTTCCACCAATAGAGAAGATAAACATCAATATTGGAATCAGCATTAATTCGTTTCCATGAAGCTTTTTAACTAAAGCATTAATTCCAGCATCTAAAGCGCCTGTTTTTGTAACAATGCCTAAGAATCCACCTAATACTAATACGAATACACATACGTCAATTGCATCTGCAAATCCCTGATATGGTGCCATAGCAACCATACTCAAAGTTGCATGCTGCATTGGTGCTTCTTCGCTGCCTGGAATTACCCAAGTAATCAAAGCCACTGCAACCAGCAATAACATCAAAATACTGAATGCTGACAATGATTTGCGAGCTTTCTTTTCACTCATGTCTTTTCCCTCCTTTTAAAAGTACATTAAGCTTTAATGATTGTTCCTGTTTCGCCTTTAAGTGCTGACTTCGCCTTCTTCAGAGAAGTAATCAGAGCTACACCATCTTTAGTGTTTGTTACGTAGTCTAAGCAAGCTTCCACTTTTGGCAACATGCTTCCTGGAGCAAAGTGTCCTTCTGCAATGTACTGTTTTGCTTCTTCTACGCTCATCTCAGCTAATTCTTTCTGATCTGGTTTGTTGAAGTTGATGCACACACGGTCAACAGCAGTTAATATTACAAGCATATCTGCCTGAATATCCAAAGCTAATTTTGAATTTGCACGGTCTTTGTCAATAACAGCTGCTACTCCAGAATATCCGTTTTCTGTTTCTACTACTGGAATTCCTCCGCCGCCTACTGTAATGACTACGTCCCCTGCTTCTACTAACTGTTCAACTACTTTTAATTCTACAATCTTGCAAGGCTTTGGTGAAGGCACGACGCGGCGGTATCCGCGTCCTGCATCTTCAACAAAAGTATATCCTTTTTCTTTTTCAATTTTTTCTGCATCTTCCTTACTATAGAAAGATCCGATTGGTTTTGTTGGTTTCTGGAAGGCAGTGTCATTCTTATCAACAACGACCTGAGTTACAACACTTGCACATTCCTTTTCGATATGACGTGCTTTCAATTCTCTTTGAATTGCCTGCTGAATGTGGTAGCCAATATATCCCTGACTCATAGCACCGCATTCTGGGAATGGCATCAAAGGAGTTTTTCCACCATTGTTTGCACTATATTCCATTGCCAGGTTAATCATTCCTACCTGTGGTCCATTTCCATGCCCAACAATTACGTCATAACCTTCTTCTACTAAATCAACGATTGTAGAAGCAGTTTCCTTTACTAATTCTAATTGTTCTTCAGGAGTATTTCCTAAAGCATTTCCTCCTAAAGCAATTACAAGTTTTTTAGCCATTGTTTTACCTCAACACTATTTCAGAGTTGCATACATAACAGCTTTGATTGTATGCATTCTGTTTTCTGCTTCGTCAAATACTTTAGAAGCACGAGATTCGAATACTTCGTCTGTAACTTCCATTTCTTTTAAACCAAATTTGTCATAAATATCTTTACCAATTGTAGTTTTTAAATCATGGAATGAAGGCAGACAGTGCATGAAGATAGCACCTTCAGCTGCATTTTCCATAACAGCATTGTTTACCTGGTAAGGTGACAATAATTCAATTCTTTCAGCCCAAACACTGTCAGGTTCTCCCATAGATACCCAAATATCAGTGTAAATAACGTGAGCTCCCTTAGTTCCTTCTTTTACATCTTCAGTCAATGTAATTGTAGATCCGTTTTCAGCAGCGATCTTCTTGCAAGTTTCAACTAATTCAGCATCTGGCATCTGTTTCTTAGGTCCGCATGCTGTGAAGTTGATTCCCATTTTAGCACAAGCAACCATTAATGAGTTACCAACGTTGTTTCCTGCATCACCCATGAAAACGAAGTTCAATCCTTTTAAAGTACCGAAGTTTTCTTCAATTGTTAACAGGTCAGCTAACATCTGAGTTGGATGGAATTCAGTTGTTAAACCATTCCATACTGGAACTCCAGCATATTCAGCTAATTCTTCAACGATTGACTGAGCATATCCACGGTATTCGATACCATCATACATTCTTCCCAATACACGAGCAGTATCTTCAATACTTTCTTTCTTACCCATCTGGCTTGATCCTGGATCAAGGTAAGTTACACCCATACCTAAATCTCTTCCAGCAACTTCAAATGAGCAGCGAGTACGAGTTGAAGTTTTTTCAAACAATAATACAATGTTTTTTCCTTCCAAATAACGATGAGGAGTATTTGTAAGTTTTAAATGTTTTAATTCTTTTGATAAGTCTAATAAGTAACGAATTTCTTCAGTAGTAAAATCCAGTAACTTTAAAAAGTTTCTTCCGCTTAAATTTTTTGGCATAGTTTTTCCTCTTTCTTTTTTATGTTAAATTAGTCTTCTCTCCATAATGGCATTGACATACATCTAGGTCCACCGCGTCCTCTAGAAAGTTCGGCACTTGGGATAGATAATACTGTTAAGCCATATTCTTTCAGCAATGCGTTGGTTACGTCATTTCTTTCATAAACAACGATTACACCTGGAGCAATACATAGTGTATTAGATCCATCATTCCACTGTTCACGTTCAGCAGCGATTCTGTCATCTCCACCACATTTGATCAATGTAACTTTTTCGATTCCTAATGCATCTTCAAGGATGTGTTCAAGAGTATCTTCGATCTTCTTAACTTTGATTTCTTCTGGATTATCTCCCTTAGTCAGTTCGAATACTTCCAGAGGTCCTAAGATACCTGGGTGAACAGTAAACTTATCAACATCGATCTGAGTGAATACTGTGTCTAAGTGCATGAATGCACGAGAGTTAGGAATGTTGAATGCTAAAATCTTAGTAATTGTTGATTTAGGGTTATTGAAGATATTCTTAGCTAAACCATCAATTGCATCTGGTTCAGTTCTCTGAGAGATACCGATAGCCAATGTGTTTTCAGTTAAGTTCAGCACGTCTCCACCTTCAATGTGGAATGCTTCATAACGATCATACCATTTTTCTACCTGTCCCTTGAAATCTGGGTGATAGTTGAAAATATATTCAGCATAAATTGTTTCACGGCAACGAGTTACAGAATACATTTTGTTCAATACGATACCATTTCCAACAGAAGCAAATGGGTCACGAGTGAAGTACAGGTTTGGCATAGGAGCTAAAACCATCTTGCTTTCTTCACTTACAAGGTCAACAAGTGAGTTTTCAATGTTGCGCTTTAATTCATTAACATTGATACCTTCCATTGTTTTTAAAACCAATGTTTTATTATCTTTGATCTGATTTAAATAATCATAGATGATTCTCTGGTATTTGTTTGTACGAATACCACCTTCTACAATAAACTGTTTCAGGAATTTTTCGCGGATAGCTGGATCTAGATCCAATACTTCAGCCATCAAGTCTTCAAGATAAACAACTTCAACACCATTGTCTCTTAAAACTTTTGCGAATGCGTCGTGTTCTTCCTGAGCAACCTTTAAAAATGGAATATCATCAAATAGCAATTCCTGCAATGTGTCTGGCGTTAAGTTCAATAGTTCACGCCCAGGGCGATGCAGTAAAACTTTTTTGAGTGGTTTAATTTCACTCTTAACATTAATACCTTTCATAATTACCTCTCTCCTTCAAAGTATTTTTTATAAGTCTAACAGGAGAATAACAAACCTTTTCACGAGTGAAGCGCTT
>CAMEIZ010000042.1 GCA_945919165.1 uncultured Traorella sp. | reverse complement strand
ATACCACTCCATCTTTCTCATGTCAACGTTTTTTTTATCTTTTTTTTCTTTTTTTTCTTTAACCTTTTTTTAAGCGGTTTCATTTACAAGATTTCAAATAAAAGCAGCTGATTTTTATTCAACTGCTTCAAAAAACTCTTTTTCTGTCAATGAAGCACCGTGAACACTCACCACCTTAGCTGATATTTTATTTGCCTGATTCAAGATTTCATCAATATTTTGACCTATTTTCAAACCCGCTATACAAGCACCAGCATGAGCATCACCTGCACCTATTGTATCCGCAACTACTGTTCTAATGCCCGGTATTAATTTAGCCTGATACTTATCTACATAGTAAGCTCCTCTTTCTCCGCATGTCACAATAACTAATTCTTTTGTCATATCATACAGTTGTTTAGCAGCATAACTGATCGTCTCATTACCTGTAAATCCACATGCTTCATCTTCATTTAAATGAAGAACAGGGTGTAAAGCAAGCATTCTTTTCATACGATCACTTTGAATGTTTTTCATTCTGGAACCCGGTGCAAAAAATATCTTAACATTAGATTCTTCCAAATACTTGAGTATTTCTTCTCCGTTTTCATCTTCAAGTTCTAAACCACATACATATATGTAATCCAGATCATTTAAATCAATATCCTTAAGCCATTCCCTTTCAAAACGATATTCAGCGCCATGCTGACATAAAAAAGTTCTCTCCCCATCTTTATCTACTAAACAAATGCAGCAACCATTGTCTTCATCTTTAATACGAATCCATGGTTCTTTATTCTTCTTTTTCAAAAGATTTTCTAAAATGCTTGCGAAATGACCTGTTCCTATTGGAGAACAAGACACAACTGGTAAATTGAAATATTCAACAATACTGCAGGCATTGTAAGCACAGCCGCCTATAGATAAATCTATACCCCTTGTGTTGATATCTTCTTTATTTTCAGGAAGATGATCTGTGTTAACAATAATATCCAAAACCGTTGATCCGATAAATAGAGTTTTCTTCATAATATATCCCCTCTTATAGCTTTATTTTAACACAAAATGTTAAAATATTTTTCTTTCAACAGTAATTTTTTTACGATATCTATCATTTATAAATAAAAAAGCGGAATTACTTCCGCTTATTCATTCACTTCTTCAACACTTAAGCCTTCATCATCAATCATGTCTTGTATAACATCATCATCTACAGGCTCATTTGTGACATAATTCATCATTTCACTTTCTTCTTCATGGGAATTGCGAGCATTTCTTTTTGCCTTCAATTCTTCTGCCAGCTTAATGATTTCTTTAGAAGTTTCACGTTCATCGCTATAACCTGTTCCGGCAGGAATCAGTTTACCGATAATCACGTTTTCTTTTAAACCAATCAAATGGTCAACCTTACCCTTAACAGCAGCTTCTGTTAATACCTTAGTTGTTTCCTGGAATGAAGCAGCTGATAGGAAAGAATCTGTTTCTACAGAAGCTTTTGAAATACCCAAAAGAACTGGTTTAAACTGTGCCGGTCTCAATCCCGAAATCAATGCACGGCGATTGATCTTCGTAATTTCGATTAACGAAATCTGAATACCGGCATTCAAAGTTGTGTCGCCGCCATCAATAACCACGACTTTGCGCAGCATCTGACGAATCATAACTTCGATATGTTTATCTGAAATGTCAATACCCTGAGAATTATATACCTTCTTGACTTCTTTTAAGATATATTTCTCTACATCCAATACCCCTGCAACTTCCAAAAGTTCTTTAGGATAAATTGGCCCTTCAGTGATCTTATCACCGGCTTCAATTCTGCTTCCTTCTTTTAGCCATGAACGAAGAGCTTGAGTAGGTCCAAGTTTATGAACCTGACTTTCATTTTCATTCGTAATGACAACCTCATATCCTGAGTTAGAAGCTTGTGTAATCGAAGTGATTTCTCCTGAAATCTTAGCTAATACTGCTGCACCTTTTGGATTACGTGCTTCAAATAATTCTTCAACACGAGGAAGACCCTGTGTAATATCTCCGCCACCTGCAGAAGCAACACCACCTGTATGGAATGTACGCATTGTCAGCTGAGTACCTGGTTCTCCAATTGACTGAGCTGCCATGATACCAATTGATTCACCGACTTCAACGATTTTTCCGGTAGCCATATTACGTCCGTAGCATTTCTTACATACACCATAAATAGATTTACATGTAAAGGCACTGCGAATAAGTACTTTGGTAATACCGGCATCAACAATCTTTTTCGCAATCGTTTCATCCATGTATTCATCAGCATCAACAATCACTTCACCTGTTTTTGGATCAACGACTGTTTCTTTTGAATAACGTCCAACTAAGCGATCATATAGCTTAATAATTTCGGTATTGGTTTTTCTGTCCATGATTGTTTCAACCATGAAACCGTTGTCTGTTCCACAATCTTCTTCACGAACAACGATGTCCTGAGCTACATCGACAAGACGTCTTGTTAAATATCCAGATTCAGCTGTTTTCAAAGCTGTATCGGTCATACCTTTACGTACACCATGTGTAGAGGTAAAGAACTCAGATACATTTAGTCCTTCACGGAAACAAGAATAAATAGGTACTTCAATAATTGAAGGCTGATAACCCTTGGCAGATTTAGACTGAGATGGACGAGCCATCAGCCCACGCATACCTGCCAACTGAGTAAAGTTTGATTTATTACCACGCGCTCCTGAGTCAGCCATCATGTTAATTGAGTTCTTATGGTCTAGATTTGCCATCAGTTCATCACCGATTTCATTCTTGATACCATCCCACAATTTATTCAAATGGGTTTCCCATTCCTGCATTGTCAGCTTACCTTTATTGCGCAGATTCATCAATACTTCAGCTTTACGTTTGCCTTCTTCGATTTTTTCATCCTTATTTTCAACGACTTTAATATCGTCTAAAGCAACCGTTATACCTGCAACAGTTGAATACTTGAATCCCATATCTTTAATGGCATCAAGAATCTCACTTGTCTTTTGAGTAGAATATCTGGCAAATACCTGAGCAATGATCAATCCTAACTGTTTCTTTTTAACCTCACTGATAATTGGCTGAGATGCAATAATTTCTTTAACATTTTCACCTGGGCGAATAAAGAATTTATCCGGAGTTGCCTTAAAGTTTGCGTCACTGACCTCATTCAGATAAGGGAAGTCGTTAGGAAACATTTCGTTGAAAATGATTTTTCCAACCGTTGTCATTAAATACATCTTATTCTGTTCTGGTGTGAAAGCTGTTTTATGCAAAGAACCCGCCAAAACAGCAATTCTGGAATGCAGATGTACAGTTTTCTGATCATAAGCCATTAATACTTCATTTACATCTTTAAAAACATGTCCTTCATTATCAGCAAATCTTTCCCACATTAATGCCTGTTCTTCACAGTTCACATCGCGGAAACGTTTTGCTTCTTCTCTCATATCATCTGCTGTTTCTTCCATTGTCAGATAATAGTTACCTAATACCATGTCCTGAGATGGTGTAACAATTGGTTTTCCATCCTTTGGTGAAAGAATGTTATTTGATCCCAGCATTAAGACAAGTGCTTCAGCTCTGGCTTCTTCACTTAACGGGAGATGAACAGCCATCTGGTCACCATCAAAGTCAGCATTAAATGCTGTAGTTACCAGTGGATGTAAACGAATCGCACGTCCTTCAACTAGTTTTGGTTTAAATGCCTGAATTCCTAAACGGTGCAATGTAGGCGCACGGTTTAATAACACAGGATATCCTTCTATTACTTCTTCAACAATATCCCATACTCGAGGATCTAAACGATCAATCAGTTTTTCTGCCGTTTTTGGATTGCTGGCAATTTCCTGATTTACAATTTCATTAATAACAAATGGTTTAAACAGCTGTAAAGCCATTTCACGCGGAATACCGCACTGATACATCTTTAAGTCCGGTCCGACCGCAATAACTGAACGTCCTGAGAAGTCAACACGTTTTCCCAACAGATTCTGACGGAAACGACCTTGTTTTCCTTTTAGAGAATGTGACAGTGATTTCAGCGCACGTCCACCAGCTCCACTGATAGGCTTTGAACGACGTCCATTATCAATTAAAGCATCTACTGCTTCCTGCAGCATACGTTTTTCATTTTGAACGATAATGGCTGGTGTGCCTAAATCCAACAGTTTTTTCAAACGATTGTTACGAGTAATTACTCGACGATACAAATCGTTAAGATCACTGGTAGCGAAACGACCGCCATCCAACTGCAGCATTGGTCTTAAATCAGGCGGAATAACCGGTAATACAGTCAGAACCATCCATTCCGGTTTATTCGACGAATTTCTGAATGCTTCTACAGTATCCAATCGCTTAATCAGTTTTTTGCGTTTTTCACCTTGAGAATTCTCAAGCTCTGCTTTAATAGTCTGATATTCTTTTTCAAGATCTACTTCTTTTAATAATGTCTGAATCGCTTCTGCTCCTGTCTGGGCACTGAAAGAACCCGGACCATATATGGCAACATTTTCACGATATTCTCTTTCTGAGAGAATTTGTTTGTAAGCCAGTTTTGTATCACGAGGATCTGTAACGATCCAAGATACGAAGTAAACAACTTCTTCCAGCTGTTTTGGCGTAATATCAAGAAGCAGAGCCATTCTTGATGGAATACCTCTTAAATACCAAATGTGAGCTACCGGTGCGGCCAGTTCGATATGCCCCATTCTTTCACGACGAACACTTGACTTAGTGATTTCGACTCCGCAGCGATCACAAACAACACCTTTATATCTTACTTTTTTGTACTTTCCACAGTAGCATTCCCAGTCCTTGCTAGGCCCGAAAATTCTTTCGCAGAATAATCCGTCTCTTTCAGGTTTCTGAGAACGATAATTGATTGTCTCTGGTTTTTTTACTTCGCCATGAGACCATTCAAGAATACGTTGAGGAGAAGCCAATTGAACTTTTATTGAACTAATGTTATTAACGCTCATCTTTCATCCTCCTATTCTTCATCACCATCTGTAAACAGAGGTGTTTCTAAATCATTAATTGAATCCAGATCTTCTTCGTCGCTTTCATTCAAATCTTCTGCTTCGTCACTTACATCAGGTATGACTGGCAACGGTTGAACTTTTTCAGCGCCGTTATCTTCACCATCGATCTTAGATAAATCAACTTCATTTCCTTCATCATCAAGCAATGTAACATCCAAAGCCAGTGCTTGAAGTTCATTTTTCATAACTCTAAATGCTTCAGGAATTCCTGGTTCCGGAATATCTTTTCCTTTGATGATTGCTTCATATGTTTTCGTACGTCCTATGATATCATCTGACTTAATTGTAATGATTTCCTGAAGAGTATGGGCAGCTCCCCATCCTTCAAGAGCCCAAACTTCCATTTCTCCAAATCTCTGACCACCATTTTGAGCTTTACCTCCTAATGGCTGCTGAGTTACTAAAGAATAAGGTCCGGTTGCACGGGCATGCAATTTATCATCAACCATGTGCGCCAGTTTGATCATGTACATGACACCTACTGAAATACGTTCATCGAAAGCATCGCCTGTACGTCCATCATACAAAATCGTTTTACCATCTTTGGTCATGTTGGCTTCAGCCATAACACTGGCAAGTTCATCGTTATTGATACCGTCAAATACCGGAGTAGCAATCTTAACTCCCAGTTTTTTAGCGGCAAAACCTAAATGAATTTCCAACACCTGTCCGATGTTCATACGGCTAGGCACACCAAATGGGTTCAACATGATATCCACTGGTGTTCCATCTGGCATATATGGCATATCTTCCACTGGAAGGATTTTTGAAATAACCCCTTTGTTTCCGTGACGCCCTGCCATTTTGTCACCTTCAGAAATCTTACGTTTCTGAACAATATATACTTTAATTGTTTCACTTACTCCAGGAGGCAGTTCATGTCCATCTTTGCGCTTAAATACTCGCACTGAATGAACGATACCCGCACCGCCATGAGGAACTTTTAATGAATTATCACGTACTTCACGAGACTTTTCACCAAAGATCGCTAACAGAAGTTTTTCTTCTGGAGAAATCTCACTTTGTCCTTTAGGAGTAACCTTTCCTACTAAGATATCTCCTTCCTGAACCTCAGCTCCAACCATGATAATACCTCTTGAATCCAAATTACGGCATGCATTTTCACCAACATTTGGAATATCGCGAGTAATTTCTTCAGGTCCCAGCTTTGTTTCACGGCAGTCAATCTCATATTCTTCAATATGAATCGATGTATAAACATCATCACGCACTAATCTTTCAGACATGATGATCGCATCTTCATAGTTATATCCATTCCATGTCATGTAAGCAATGGTAACATTCTGTCCAAGTGCTAATTCACCATTTTCCATAGATGGTCCATCAACCAGAATATCTCCTTTTTCCACTCTCTCGCCTTTATTGACAATAGGAACCTGGTTAATACTTGTTCCAGCATTCGATGGATTAAACTTACGAATCTTATATTCGCGTTTTTCACCATTGTCCTGAGCCACAACTAAGCGAGAAGCATCCACATATTCAACTACACCATCTTCTTTACATACAATACAGCTTCCAGAGTCTTTCGCAACACGGTATTCCATACCTGTTCCGATAATTGGTGCATGTGGTCGTAACAGCGGCACTGCCTGACGCTGCATGTTAGCACCCATCAGGGCACGGCTGGCGTCATCATTTTCAAGGAATGGAATGCAGGCAGCAGCAATAGAAATAATCTGTTTTGGTGAAACGTCGGCTAATTCAACACGATCTCGATTGGCTAAAATCGTTTCACCACGATATCTGGCGACAACTTTTTCATTGACAAGCTTGTTATCAATGACCTCATTCGCCTGAGCAATAATGTAATCCTGTTCTTCATCAGCAGACAAATAAACTGCATCTTCAAGAACCGTGCCATCCTTTAGAACCTTACGATAAGGGGTCTGAATAAACCCATATTCATTGATCTTTCCGTATGAAGTTAAATAGTTGATCAAACCAATGTTTGGTCCTTCAGGTGTTTCAATCGGACAAATACGACCATAGTGAGAAGAGTGAACGTCACGCACTTCAAATCCAGCACGATCTCGATTCAAACCACCAGGTCCTAAAGCTGAAATACGTCGTTTGTTCGTTAATTCTGCCAATGGATTCTGCTGATCCATAAACTGAGACAGCTGACTTGAAGAAAAGAATTCTTTTATAGCTGCTGTCAAAGGACGAATATTGGTCAGTTTTTTAGGAGTCAGGGTTTCAATCTCAGCAATAGACATTCTTTCTTTAACCACTCTTTCCATTCTGGCAAGACCGATTCTAAACTGATTCTGAATCAATTCTCCAACTGAACGAATACGACGATTACCGAGCATATCAATGTCATCTGTTTCACCGACACCTTCCATTACATTCAACATATAGGCATAAAAAGCATACATGTCGGAAATAGTAATGGTGTGCTTATTGGCAAATGGATCATTGCCGGCAATCTTCAGTTCATGTCCATTATTGTCAAGAATCATTACTTCCTGAATAGCAGCTCCTACAAGCCATACTCTTAATTCTTCACCTTCATGAACACGGTTTACTAATTCTTCATATAGATCACTGCTTAAAGCACTTGCTTTAACTTTTGGCATAAAGCCTTCACAGTATCTTCCGCCATCCTGAGCTAATACTGTGTTCCCCTTCATATCTGTTACAGAGGCTAATTCATATAAACGCTGTCCATAATTCAAAACGGCTTTCATGTTTTCTTTGGTCAGTTTTACCGGCTGAGCTACAACACCGGCATAAATCTTCACCTGATCAAATTCTTTTACCAGCACTTCTAATACTTGTTCCGTAATAACGTCACCTTCATAGAATGTTTCTTCGCTGCATTCAACATCACCAGCTAAAATACGACCTAAAAGACCGCTCTTACAGCTTGTTTCTACAGTTACGATATCTTCATGAACAAATAATGGATTGAAAGGATATGCTTTGATATAAATTCCTTTCTTCAGTTCAGGCTTTAAAATTTCTCTTTCATCACGATTGATTAAAGTGCCTTTTTTCATAAACACTTTACCGTCTGCACCAATCACATCATGAGCCAGCATGTGGTGTTCAATTCGATTGATAGCATTCAGTTTCTTACCTAATTTATAACGTCCTGCTTTTGTCAGATCATAACGTCTGCGATCAAAGAATTTCGCATTCATCAGGTTGATAGAACCATCCAGAATTGGATTTTCATCAGGTCTTTGATTTTCATAAATTGACAGCAAAGCTTCCTGAGTTGTCTTCACTTTATCATTGACGAGTGTATTTTCAATATCTTCATATTTTCCAAAGAACGCACCATACAATAACTGATAGATGGCAAGATATTCTCTGTTTTCATCCATTTCTGGAAGTTCAAAAGATGTATCTCTTCCTAACGCATTTAAGAAAGTCATCATCTGTTTAGTATCCATTGGATCATCACTGCGATCCATATCCAATGCCATACCAATGGCTTTGAAAAGGACAGTAGACATGATTTTACGTTTTCTGTCAATGCTGACTGTCAGCTGTCTTCCACCTGAACTTTTCTTTGATTCTGTAAAGAATTCTAACCAGGTTCCACGGCTTGGGATCAACTCACAGCTGTAAGTTTCTTTTCCTGTTTTTTCTTCGAACCCACTATCAAAATAAGCCCCAGGAGAACGTACAATCTGGGATACAATAACACGTTCAGCACCATTGATGATGAAAGTTCCTGTTTCAGTCATCATTGGGAAATCGCCAAGGAAAACATCTTCCTGTTTACTCAGCACTTCACCGGTATTGTTATCCGTAATCTCTAATTCCATAGTTGCTTTTAGCGGAGCACAGTAATTACATTCGCGATATTGAGATTCTTCAGCCGTGTATTTCGGCTTTTCAAATTCATAACCTTTGTAATTCAGCTTGATATTTCCGCCAAAGTTACTGATTGGATAGATTTCTTTGAAAACTTCTTCAATCCCTGTTTTTAAAAACCATTCAAAAGAGTCTGTCTGAATTTCTACCAGATTCGGCAAATCCAAACTTCCACTGACTTTTGAATAGTTGCGACGCTGGGCTTTCTTCCCTGAAGGTACGATTTTATAAGTCTTTTTTTCTTCCATATACACACGTCCTTTCACCATGACAAGTGTCCCTTGGGGACACTTCTGCCATTATATTTTTTTACTATTATGCAATTTATTATATTATCTTATTTGTGTCAAGTTGTCAATTATTTCTTCACTGATTTTAACACAAAATATCCTTTATCTCTTTTTACGATTTCACAGTTATTGAATTTTTCTTCAATAAACCGCATTGCGCTTAAAGCTCCATGCGACTTGCGTATTACGACCCATAAAGTTCCACCCACTCGCAAATGTTCCAGCGCTTCAGAAAAAATCTTGTAAATGACTTTCTTTCCGGCTCGAATTGGTGGATTTGTTACAATAGCTGAATAATCCCGATCATTCACATTTGAATAAACATCACTTTCAAAAATATGAACATCACATTCATTTTTCTTTGCATTCAGCAAGGCTAATTCAATTGCCCTGGGATTGATTTCAACCATATCAACATAGCTTTGCGGAAAACACTTTTTCAGTGTAATACCCACAACTCCATATCCACATCCAACATCCAGTATTTTATCTCCTAATTCATTTTCATGCAGTACATTCAGCAGAACTTTGGTACCTTCATCAATCTTATCCTTGCAGAAGACGCCATTATCGCTGATAAATGTCAGATTAAAGCACGAAAACCGAAAAGATAAATCCTTTCGGTTTTGAGCTAATTGACGATTATCTGTAAAGTAATGACTCATAGTGTCCCACCTTTCCAGACATAAAAAGGCTTATCGCCTTTTTATTGAATGTTTTTCGTTAAACTATTTAATTTCAACAGTTGCACCAGCGTCAACTAATTTCTTCTTGATTTCTTCAGCTTCTTCTGGTTTGATGTTTTCCTTAATAGCACTTGGGCACTTGTCAACTAATCCCTTAGCTTCAACAAGTCCTAAACCAGTGATTTCACGAACTGCCTTAATAACAGCAACTTTAGTAGCACCGATATCTGTTAATGTTACAGTTACTTCACTTGGTCCTTCTGGAGCAGCTTCAGCAACAGCAGCAACAGCAACTGGAGCAGCAGCAGTCACACCGAATTCTTCTTCGATTGCTTTAATTAAGTCGTTTAATTCTAAAATTGTCATTTCTTTTAAAGAAGCGATTACTTCTTCGTTAGTTAATTTTGCCATTTTATTTTCCTCCTATTTAATTTTTTTATTCAGATTCCTTTGAATCAGATACGGCTTTTACTACACATGCAAAACTGCGTACTGGTGACTGCAAGCAGCTTAACAGCATAGAAATCATACCTTCGCGGTTTGGTAATGCAGAAATTGTCTTCAATGTTTCAAGATCTACAACCTTTCCTTCAACTGTACCAGCTTTTAGAATAAGCTTATCATGAGTTTTAGCAAATTTGCTTAAAACACGAGCTGGTGCAGTAGCATCTTTACTGAATACCAATGCATTTGGTCCAGTCAAGTTTTCACACAGTTCTTCAAATCCGGCTTCTGTAGCTGCGCGCTGAGAAAGCTTGTTTTTATAAACTTTCATTTCAACATTTTCATCTCTTAAAGCGCGGCGAAGCTCAGTGACTTCCTTTACTGTAAGTCCACGGTATTCGACGATTACAGCTGATTCAGATTCTTTTAACTTTTCAGTAATTTCTGAAACAATAGCCTTTTTTGATTCGACGATTGCCTGGTTCATTTGTTTACACCTCCTGTTTCTCTATTGAAATCAATATAACCTAAGAAATAAAACTCACGCTAAAGACAGCGTGAGTTGAAAGATCATGTATCACTCTTTCTACCTCGGCAACATGATTAAGCACCTGGCCGTTGCTGTCTATGGTATATATTGAGAACAATCAAATTTTAAATGAATCTTAACGTAATGTCAAGATTAAGCTGCAACTTTGATTCCAGGACCCATTGTAGAAGAAATTGTACAATTCTTTACATAAGTTCCTTTTACTGCAGCAGGACGGGCACGATTGATGACTTCATTGATAGCTTTAAAGTTTTCTACCAGTTTTTCTTCATCGAAAGAAACTTTACCAATTAACATATTGATATTTCCTTCTTTGTCAACACGGTATTCAACTTTACCTTTCTTGATGTCTTCAACAGCTTTTTTCACATCCATTGTTACAGTTCCTGTCTTAGGATTTGGCATTAATCCTTTAGGACCTAACACACGTCCTAATTTCCCTAATGCCCCCATCATAGAAGGAATAGCAACTAATACATCAAATTCAAACCATCCTTTAGAAATTTTATCGATGATTTCATTTCCGCCAACAAAATCAGCACCAGCATCCTTAGCTTCCTGTTCCTGTGGTCCTGTTGCGATAACGCAAACCTTCTGAGTACGTCCTGTACCATTAGGAAGAACCATAGCACCACGGATCTGCTGATCAGCGTGACGAGGGTCTACATTCAAGTTATATGATACTTCTACAGAAGCATCGAATTTTTCGAAGCTTGCTTTTTTTACTAAAGCGATAGCTTCTTCGATTGTATAAGTCTTGCTGCGGTCAACTAATTTAGCAGCTTCTGAATATTTCTTTCCTACTTTTGCCATTTTACTTTACCGAGCCTTTCTTATTCCAAACCTTCAACCTTAACACCCATATTACGAGCAGTTCCAGCAATAATCTTCATTGCAGCTTCTACTGAATTGGCGTTTAAGTCCGGCATCTTGTATTCAGCAATTTCTCTCAGCTGATCTACTGTAATTGTTCCAGCGATCTGTTTCTGATTAGCACTAGCCTTGCTGATCTTTGCAGCTTTTTTAATCATGATTGCTGCAGGTGTTGTTTTCAACACAAAATCAAAACTCTTGTCTTCGTACGCAGTAATAATTACTGGTACCATATCACCAGCACGATCTCTTGTTGCATCATTGAATGCTGAACAGAACTGAGGCATATTGATACCTGCACTCGCTAATGCTGGTCCTGGTTTAGCTCCTCCTGCAGGGAACTGCAGTTTTGCTACTTTCACAACTTTCTTTTTACTCACAAGACACACCTCCTATATTTGTTGTCTTATGCAGTGGTACGAATGGTTGCGTCATTCTTCCACGCATCATAAAAGAGCACTTTTCGTGCTCCATTACTTTACTACAATATTCTGCATAAATCAAGTGTTATTTCCACTTTTTGATTACATCCTTAATTGCAAAACTTAATGCGACCCTTGAATCGCATTAAACAAGTCCAAAAG
>CAMEIZ010000041.1 GCA_945919165.1 uncultured Traorella sp. | reverse complement strand
CGACAATTGTTAACAAGACAATTAAATCACTGTCATCCGGCAAAATACCAAAGGTAGCTGACCCAAGCAAAACAACGGCTAGCTTGAATAATCCACCAATAACAAAAACAACTAATATGGGAGTGATACAAGCTGTAATTGCTGCAATCATATCATTAAATAAGCCTTTAAACGACCATTTCTTTTTTATAGGTTCATCAATTATTTCATCAATCTGTTCCGTTGGCTGAATATCTCCAACTTTACAAATAGAACGATATATATCTTCAACTTCCTGTCCTATGATGATTTGCAGCTGTTCTCCTACCCAATGAATGCCAACTACTTTATCTAATTTTTTGATATCTTCTTCTTTAACCAGCCCTTTGTCTTTGACATTAAATCTCAATCGTGTAAAGCAATGAGCAAAATAAGTAATATTTTTTTTATCACCAACAAACGCTAAAAGCTGTCTGGATAATTCATCATAATTCTCTATCGTCATATTTTATCCTCTTTCATCATGAATTATTTTAATTCAGGCCAATAATCTTGATTTGCTTCAATATAATCATCTAATAATTCTTTTGCTATTTTAGCACTAGGAACACATCGATTCATCGTCAATGCCTGCCAAAGCTTGTGATAGGAGTGCTGCTGCCATGCGTCAACAACCAGTATTTCACAGGATTTTTGCTGTTCCATCAATCCCTTTTGGAACGTTGGAATCTTTCCAATTGTTACTTTTTCCAAACCATCTTTTGTCACAATACAAGGAATTTCAATCATGGCATCATAGTCGAAATCATGAATAGATCCTTCATTTTTTGTTATCAGAATCATTCTTTCATGCGTATTGTAAGAAAGAGCATACGCTAAATCAATGACAAAAGAAGCATGATCTCCAATATACAATTCATATCCTTTCGTAGTGCCTTTTTGAATGATGTCTTGACAGATATAGAAAACCATTTTCTCTCTGCCATCTACAACTTCATTTGCGCGAGTATAGTTGGGATTTGATTGTTTCACAATGTCATCCGGATAGAAATAATAATTGAAATAACTGCTTGGAATCATATCAGGATCAACTGCCAGGACATCCTTCACTTTTTCATATGTGGTATTCCAGCTTTCATCAGCAGCATCTTCTTTTGAAGTAGCAAAGCCGTGTTCTAGCATATATGCACGAATTTTAGGGATTAAATCATGACCTTCTTGATCCTTGATTTCAGACCACCAGCCAAAATGATTGAGACCAAAATAACGAACATCCATTTCTTTACGGCTCTTGAGTCCAGCAATTTTTGCCATTTGATCTTCTAATAAGAGCGGCTGATCACATATATTAATGATTTTTGAGTGAGGGCGAACACGTTGTATAGCCTCAGCCACGATGGATGCCGGGTTTGTATAATTCAGCATCCAAGCATTTGGCGAATACTTTTCCATGTAATCTAAGTTTTCCAAAACACCCTGAATAGATCTCATACCATAAGCAATCCCTCCTGGGCCACATGTTTCCTGACCAACACAGCCATGTTTTAATGCAATTTTTTCATCTTTTTCTCTCATTTTCAAACCACCGACACGAATCTGAGCGAAACAGAAATCAATATCCGTATAAGCTTCTTTAGGGTCTGTTGTAGCAATGAATTCAATGCTTGGATCATATTCTCTGCAAAGGATTCTGCATGCTTCAGCAATCGGCTGTTGACGTTGTTCATCAATATCGTATAAAACAAGCTTTCTCAATGGAAATCGATCTAATTGACTCATCAGCGAACAGACAATTTCAGGCGTATAAGTACTTCCTCCTCCGGCAACAACAATTGAAAATTTCTTTTTTTCCATGGTCCTCCACCTTTCTTTTTAGTCACATGTATCATAATTTTCTCGGCTACAAAGCCGATTAATATGCATCATTAAATAAACACATTCTTCTTCAGTTAAGCTGATTTGTACATGATTGGATAAGTATTCTTGAATGTACTGAGTGCATTTAAAGATTTCTGGAAAAGATTGAGCAAGTGATTCAAGTAACTCATGATTTCCCACTTCCTGCTGATGATTCTTTCCTCTTTTTAATAAATAAGTTAAATGCGTAACAAATCTTGAATAATGATATCCTTTCTTATTCATTTTGATTTTTAAATCTGTTTCAATTAAATGAACCACCTCATCAATGACTTGTTCATTAAATTTTTGATCTCTTTGTTTTTTACAAATGTTTTCTGAATTGATGATATGCAGCGCAATATAAATCGCCTCTTCATCCGGAAGAGGGCTTTCTAGATGAGAATTAATAAACTTTAATGCTTTCTTTCCGATCTCCATCTCTTCATCATACAAAAATTGAATATCGTGAATCACAGGTAAATGAACCTGAATATCCTCTTGATATCGTTTCATTGCGAAATAAATATGATCAGCAAGTGTAAATACAATATTCGAATGTTCAATGTCAATTTTTGTTCGCGCATATTCAATCACTTTTGCGGATAATTCAATAATATCTTCTGGAATATCATGAATCATTTTAATATAGACTTCATCAATATCATAATAGATACGTTGAATATCTTCTAATGCGATTTCATAAGGAGGCTGTTGAAACCCAATTCCTTTCCCAAAAGCAACTACTTTTCGTCCTTTGCTGTCTAAACACAATGCACAGTTGTTATTTACTTTTTTTATCACTTTCATCATCATCACTGCTTTCTTTATGAATCATGATGTTTTTTTTGATTCAAGCACAACACTCTTTAAATCGACTTGTTTTTCATCATGGAAAATCAACTCAACATTCTTTTGATTGGTGATCAAAAGAATAATGGTCATATCTACATGATTTTTGTCCATAAACTCTCTGTCAACTTTTAAAACAGGCTGGTTTTTCTTAATTTTATCATTCTTTTTAACTAATAATTCCATCCCTTTTCCATTGAGATTTACAGTATCTAAGCCTACATGAAGTAAGATTTCTGTCCCATTTGCCGTTTGAATACCAAAAGCATGTTTCGTCGTAGCAATCATGTTAATTTTCCCATCACATGGAGAATACACCGTATCCTCTTCAAACACAAAAGCTACTCCATCACCCAATAGCTTTTTTGAAAATACTTCATCTTTTACATTCTCAAGAGGGATTGTTTCACCATGAACAGGTGAATAGATTTTATCCACATTTTCTTCAGCTTCTTTTTTCCATTTAAAAAACATCAAAAAACCTCCTTTTCTAAATAAAAAAACTTTGATCACAAACCCATAAAACAAAAAAATGTTTTAAAGGTAATGCCTCAAAGAAGAAAGAGTAACAATCCTTATTTATATTTACATTATAATGAATGCGGTTACATTTGACAATCGTTCTAAAAACAGATACCATTGAAAAAGATACCTATAGCTACTGCTACAGGTACCTCATCCTTTATTCTAAATTTTCTCCATTTGATTCAATAACTCTTTGATACCAATAGAAAGAATCTTTTTTGCTTCTTTTTCCGCTTCCCTGACCAAAGTCATCTAAATCAACATAGATATAACCATATCTCTTACTCATTTCAGCACTTGAAGAGCTGACAATATCAATAGGTCCCCAGCTTAAGTAAGCAAGAATTTCAACACCGTCTTTTACGCATTCCTTAAGCTGTTCAATATGCTTGCGTAAATAATCGATACGATATTCATCATGAATGCTGCCATCACTTTCCACTTTATCCAATGCACCAAAACCATTTTCTGCAATCATCAATGGTTTTTCATAGCGATCCCAATACTGAGATAATGCATTATAGAATCCCAGTGGATCTGCACGCCATTCCCATGGTGTTGGTTCTAGGTTTGGATTTTGTGAACCGTCAAAAGGCTTAATCGTGTTCTTTTCAGAATCAACAATTTTGCTTGAATAATAAGAGATAGCCAAGTAATCCATCGTATTATTTTTTAATAATTCTTCATCGCCTTCTTCAACTTTTAAATGAATACCGTTTTCTTCAAAATAGCGAAGAGCAAAAACAGGATACTCACCACGTAATTGAACATCCGTAAAATAATACTGCATACGGTTTTTCTTCATAGTTAAAACGACATCACATGGTTTGCATGTTGCAGGATAGAACGTTCCATCTGCTACCATTGTTCCCATTTGTGCTTCAGGATCAATCTTACGCGCTAATTCAACAACCTTAGCTCCGGCAACAAACTGATTATGAACAGCCTGATACATCAATTCTTCCATGTTTTCAGCCTGGTCTTCATAAATACCCAAGCTGCCGAATTGAACTACTGGAACTAAATTCACCTGATTGCAGACAATCCAATATTTCACTTTGCCCTTATATCTTTCAAGCAAGACTTTGGCATATTTCACAAAGAAATCAATCATTTTTCTGTTGCCAAATCCACCATATTCTGTTACCAGATGCAGTGGAATATCATAATGTGACATGGTAATGATGGGTTCCATGCCATCTTTGATAATTTCATCTATTAGATGATCATAAAACTGTAGCCCTTTTTCATTTGGTTCATCCTCATCCCCATTAGGAAAAATTCTTGACCAGGAAATACTGGTACGGAATGCTTTTAACCCTAATTCTTTTAATAATGCCAAATCTTCTTTATAAGTGTGATAGAAATCAATACCATATCTTTTTGGAAAATAACTTTCTGTATCAGCAATTGAAGCTTTAATTCCTGCCAGCGTACCTCCGCCTTCTTTTTCAATATGAGCTCGATTCATATGCTTATCATACGCATGAATGTCAGATGTAGATAAACCTCTTCCATCCACATCATAAGCTCCTTCAATCTGACAGGCAGCTACCGCACCGCCCCATAAAAAATCTTTTGGAAAACCATTTGGTACTTGTTTCATATTTCTTTTTCTCCTTTAATATAGGGCAGCTTAAAAGCTGCCCTTAAATATTTTAATCTAAATCTTCTCCGTTTGAACGGATTACTTTCTGATACCAATAGAATGAATCCTTACGGATACGCTTGCATTCTTTTGGATCATCATCAGTACGATCTACATAAATAAATCCATAACGTTTTTTCACACCATTGCTGGTTGATAATAAATCAAGAGCTGACCAAGGGCAATAAGCCAATACTTCAACACCGTAATCGATTGCTTTTTTCATCGCCTGAATATGTTTTTTCAGATAATCAATTCGATAATCATCATGAATTTTACCGTCTTCAGTCAATGTATCAAAAGCACCTAATCCGTTTTCAGTAATCATTAACGGTTTATTATAGCGCGTATAGATATCTCTAAAGATATATTCTAAGCCTGTTGGATCAATTGCCCAATCCCAGTCTGTTGTATCCAGATTAGGGTTTTTGCACATCTCATAGAATCCTGGATGAGTTTCAAATCCAGAAATATCACCTTTCTTACCTGACAAGTTCACGCCGCTATAGCGAATTTCTTTTCCTTCGCCTTCTGGACATGCTTTTGCACATTCACTAGCGTAGTAGTTCAATGCCAGAAAATCAGATGTTCCTTCTTTGATCAATTCCATGTCACCATCTTCAATGACTGGTGCCAAACCATGTTCTTCTAAATAGATCATAGCTGATTTTGTGTAAAAGCCTTTAAAATAGATATCCAGATAGAACGCATTTCTAAGATCATGAGCATTCTGAGCTGCCATCACATCTTCTGGTTTTGATGTCAAAGGATAAACTGGTGAATAACCTAATGCTGCTCCAACTTTACCTCCAGGAACCAATTCATGAACCAGCTTACAAGCAATCGCATGAGCTAAATTCATATGATGATTGATCTGATAGCGCAATTGATTGTTTCCTCTCAATTCTTCAGGAATAAAGCATTTCTGTGTCCAATATTGAACAATAATGCTTTGTTCATTAATGGTTGTCCAATACTTCACTTTATCTTTAAATTCATTAATGATATAGCGAGCATAGTATTCGAAATCCTTCACAACCTGACGATCAAGCCAACCGCCATACTTTTCAACTAATGCCCAAGGCAAATCATAATGATAAAGCGTAATGATTGGTTCAATTCCATTTGCCAAAAGTTCATCAATCAGATTGCGGTAAAACTGAATTCCTTTTTCATTCACTTCTCCAACACCATCTGGAAATACACGGCTCCAGGCAATTGAGAATCGATAAGCTGTAAAGCCCATTTCTTTCATCAAAGCAACGTCTTCTTTATAATGATGATAGTGGTCACTAGCAATTTCAGCAGTTGCAAATCCTTTTGTTTCATAGCTTTCTTTATTAATTACATCCTGCTGTGAAGCTTTTTTGCCATCTTCATAGGCAGCACCTTCTACTTGATAAGCACTGGTTGCTGCACCCCATAGAAAATCTTTTGGGAATCCTTTTTGCATATTAATCTCCTATTTCATTTTTTCATCAATCAGTTTTAAAATACTGATCATTTCTTTTGCCATACGCAATTCCGATTGAATCGTCATCAATGTATCCTGTGCATGGGCAAAGAGCAACGAGAACTGATAAGTGTTACCGCTAGCTTCATTCTGGATGATTTCAGTCTGAGATTTATGTGCTAATGTGATAGCTTTTTCGGCCTCTTCCATTGCTTTTGAAGCATTTTCAAAATCAAATTGCTTGGCCTTTTCCAATGCTTCAGTAATTTTGATTCTTGAATCTCCGGCATGCAGAATAATCTGCATTGCTGTCGAGACTAATTCGTTTTCTTCCATTTCTATAGGTTCACTCATCAATTTACACTCCTTTTATTTTCCTGATTTTGCTTCTTCTTCAAGTTTTTGTTTTTCAAATACTTTGAAGAATGGATACCAAATAACTAGATAAATTACGAAAATTACTGCCCACCATAAGAAGGCTCTCATATCTTCAGTTACCATAACAGAACAGAACGGTGCTGGGATCTGACCAACCTGAATCATCTTTGAAGGAATATTCAATAATCCTGCACGCATGATCACCCAAACAAAGATTGGACCAACAATTGAATTAATCCATGCTGGAAGCATTAAAATTGGGTTAAATACAACTGGAGCACCAAACATAACTGGTTCATTAATATTGAAGATTGAAGGTGCTAAGAAGACACGTCCTAATGTTTTCAGCTGTTTTGATTTTGAGAAGCACATTAAGATATTTAAACCTAAAGTAGCACACATACCACCCATTGTAATGAAAGCTAATGTGAAGACTGATTCACTTGTTACGATATTTGTAGCAACTTCACCAGCTGCAACGGCATCAATATTTGCCTGGATACCAGCCATGAAAATAGGAGTCGTTAAAGCTCCCCACATCCAGCTTGATACACCTAATGTATAGAAGAATGCAGGAATGAAGCAGCAAAGAATAAATCCTGGAAGTGTCTGTCCAAACTGAGCAATTGGCATGAAAGCAGCAAGAATTAAAGATGCAATATCCAAATTGAACACGTTTACTAAAACCATCATGATACCAAGTGCAAATACGTTTGGTACAATGACATTAATCCATCCTGTTACGAAATCAGGAACATTGCTGTCTTCCAAGAAATGAAGTTTTCCCCAAAGATTATAAATAATAGCAACGTAAATACCAATTACCATACCAACAGCGATACCTGAAGGTCCTAAGCTACCCATTAATGCTGAAATACTGTCGGCATTTTCACCTCTAGGCATTACAGCCATCAGCATAACACCAACTGCAGTAATACCAGCATTGATTACATAGAGTGGGTAATTTAATTTTTCCATCAACTGATTTGCCATCATGAAGGCAACAATCAAAGAAATAATACCAAAACTATAAACCATAATTGGTGATAAGTCTGGTAAAGATGGGAAGAATGATACAAATACGTTGTAGAAGAATATCAAAGATCCGGTTAAAATAAATGGAATAATCTTCTGCATAGAAGCAGAGATACCAGCCGGCCAAGGACGGCTAAAGAATTTGTTCATTGTTGGCGCGAAAGAGTTTTCCAGCCAATTCATTAATGTTTTCATTTTTTCTCCTCTCATTTACTTTTTCTTTATAAAATACTATAATATTTATAAAGAAATTCATTCACATGTGTTTCTTTAAGCTAAGACTGCCCTCTTAGCTTTTTATTTTGCTTCTTTAACTTTCAGTGCCAGTTCTAATAGGCGTGCTCCGTCAAGTGAAGCATAAATGTCTTGAGGAATCACATCTACCGCAACACCATAGGATTCTGCTTTTTTTCTGAAATTATTGAGTTCAGTCGCATAGTGAGGTCCTAATAATAATACATCAATTGAACTCATGTATTCATTAGCTTCAGAAAAGCTTCTTGCTTCAACGCTGGCATTAATTTTTTGCTTCTTCGCAGCTTTTCTGGCACTGCTAGCAAGAAATCCGCTTGACATACCTGCACCGCAGCAAAGCAGAATTTTGATACTGTCCATATATTTTCTCCTTTCTTTTTACTTGTATATTATGTCTGTTTGAATTTATATGGTCAACTTCTCTTTTTCACTTTACAGTGAAACTCAAAAAACAGCTGATTTGCACTGTAAAGTGAAATTCTTTAGTTGTAGGAAACTTCGTTTTGTTTTAAAATAGATATGATTATTCACGGGGGATATCTTTATGAAGAAAAAACAAAGTGAATTGTTATCTTATTTGGATTCAAAGAATACACCTCAGAAAAGTACTGAAATCGCAAATGTGCTTGATATTTTCACTCGTTCTGTCAAGACCTATGTGAATCAAATCAATAATTTATATAATAAAAAACTCATTCTTTCATCTCACAACGGCTATGAAATTAACCGGCAGGTGTTCACCAGTTATTTTCTTGATGAGGATGACCAGATTCCTCAAACTGGTGAAGAAAGAGCTTTTTACATCATCAAGCAATTATTCTTAGCTCATTCATCTTCCCTCGAAATATTTGACTTATGTGATGCTTTGTGTGTCAGCTATTCAACAGTCAAAGCGGTTATTGGAAAAATGAATAAGACTTTTTCTGCCTATAATGTGGAATTCGTCTGTGAAAATGATCGTGTAAAAATTAAAGGAGACGAAAAAAGCAAACGTAAACTGATCAGTTATGTGATAAGTGAAGAAAGCCAAAAAAGCCTAATTGATTTAGATCAATTGCAAAGCTGCTTTCCTCATATTGACATAAATCAGCTAAACCAAATCCTAATTACTATTTTTAAAAAGCATAAATATTATTTAAATGATTTTGCTGCTGTGAATTTATTGCTGCATTTTTCTATTATTATTGATCGCGAATTAAACGGTAACCAACTTAATTCCGGTATTTGTGATTTTAATATCGAAAGTGAACAGGAGAGTCTTTTAATTCAAGATTTAATCATTCAGTTAGAAGAATCTTTTCATATTCAGCTAAATCAATTTGAAGCATTTGAAATCTACATGCTTTTTAAAGCCAATGCGAATTATACAATGCCCTCTACGATTGAGGAACTGAAAAAAACAACAGGTGAAGAATTTGTCAATCTGACACAATATTATGTCGATGAAATCAATCATCGCTATATGATTGATTTGAGCAGTAATGCCTTTGTTACTCCTTTTACTTTACATTTAAAAAATTTGATATTCCGTGCTAAAAGAAATCGATATACGAAAAATCCGATGGCTGAAATCATCAAGCTGAAAAATCCAATTCTTTTTGATATTGCTATTTACATAGCTTTAGATTTAATGGAACGCTATCAAATTAATATTCAAGAAGATGAAGTAGCTTTTTTGGCGATGCATATTGGCGCAGAAATCGAACGGCAAAGTATCAATTATACTAAAATCCCTTGTGTTTTATTGTGTCCAAATTATCAGGATCTCTGCAATAACCTTTTGAATCATTTATTAATGAATTTCTCTAATCAAATGAAAATTATTCAGACTGTCCATCAAGAATCTGATCTTCCAGATCAAAATATCAGTATTATTTTCACCACTATACCTCTGAAAAAATCTTATCCATGCTATGTTGTACAACTTTCTCCTTTTGATATTGAATCACAAAATGAGAGAATACAGGAAATATTAAATATCGAAAAAGATCGTTATCAAAATTATAAACTAAAAACGAATTTCCATAACTTTTTTGAAGAAAGCTTATTTGTTGGTAACTCTCCCATGGAAAATAAAAACCAAATTTTAACCTATTTATGTGATAAGCTTCATCGTCAGAATTATGTGGATACGAAATTTGAAGAAAATGTTTATAAACGAGAAAATGCTGCAACAACAGCATTTGGTAATATTGCTATACCTCATTCAGTAGAAATGGATGCCATTAAAACAAGCATTGCTGTTGCAACCTCCAAAAAAGGATTCCAATGGGGTAATAATACAGTATATTTAGTTCTTTTGTTAGCCATTAATAAAGCTGACAGGACAACATTTAGAAATCTGTATGAGTCTTTGATTTCACTTTTCAGTGATGAAAGTATTCTTCAAAAAGTAAAATACTGTACGACATTCAAAGATTTTGAATCTCTGATTTACTCATATATAGATACAAAAGAATAAGTATTACTCTTAGTTAGTACTTATTGGCTGTATTGGCAGGCTTTAGCTATAATAGTCAAAATCTTTGCTCAAACTGTTTTCAAATGGGTGGTTCAAAATTGATTATATTTTGTATCTCCATTTTTTATTAACAATTTGATGTTTTTTAATATTTGAATCATAAGATAAGAAACCGATTTTTAATCTTTTTAATTTAATTCTCAACTTTTTTAAAAATGATATAAACCAATGATTTTTTTCGCAAAATAACGCTTATTCTGTACAATATTTACTTGTTTTATTTTTGAAATATGATAGACTATCAAAGTAGCAGGATGCTGAAAGGAGATAAAATGAATAACATTGAATTAGAATTAACAAGTAATATAGAATCAGCTGTTAAAGAATGCTTCGATATTACACCTGAACCTGGACTTATCATGATTGAAATTCCAAAAGATAACTCAAAAGGCGACTACTCAACAAACATCGCCATGAGATTAACAAAAATTGTCCGACAGAATCCTCAAATCATTGCAAAAGCACTTGTAGAAAAACTGCAGCAGAAGGTAAAAGATGCTGACAAGATAGAAATAGCTGGACCTGGATTCATTAATTTCTGGATCAAAAAAACAACTCTGGCTAATGTTATCAATACAGTCATCGATGCTGGCGATGATTATGGAAAAAACGATTCTGGACATGGATTGCGTATTTTAGTGGAATACGTTTCGGCTAATCCAACCGGTGCTTTACACCTCGGTCATGCCAGAGGTGCTGCATGGGGTGACAGCATTTGCCGTTTATTAAACAAATCCGGATATGACTGCTTAAGAGAGTATTACATTAACGATGCCGGACATCAGATTGATATGTTGGGTGAATCTGTATATGCAAGATACTTACAGTCTTTTGGTAAAGAAGCAACGCTTCCTGAAGATGGCTACCATGGACCTGATGTTGTTGAAATCACTGAAGAAATCAAACAGGATGTCGGGGATAAGTATGTAAATTGTTCAAAAGAAGAGGCTGTTAAATTCTTCAGACACCAAGGTAAGAGAAGAGAACTGAAGCGTATCGAAGAAGATTTGAAATACTACCGCTGTGAATTTGACTCTTGGGTAAGTGAACAGAAAATCGTTGATGAAAACCGTGTTAACATTGTCATGGACAAAATGGTTGAAATGGGTCTGACTTATGAAGAAGACGGAGCTATTTGGTTCAAATCAACTGAATACGGTGATGATAAAAACCGTGTTTTGAAAAAGAGTGATGGTTTCTACACTTATCTGACACCGGATATTGCGAACCACATGTATAAGTTTGAAAGAGGTTATACAAAATTAGTAAATCTGTGGGGAGCAGATCATCATGGATATATTCCTCGTATGAAAGCAGCTATCCAGGCTATGGGTTATGGAAAAGATGATCTTGAAGTTGACATCATTCAGATGGTTCGTTTGGTTGAAAACGGACAGGAAGTTAAGATGTCAAAACGTACTGGAAATGCCATTACAATTCGTGAACTGATTGATGATATTGGAATTGATTCTGCACGTTACTTCTTCGTAAGCCGTGCCGTTGATACACACCTTGACTTTGACTTGGGTCTGGCTAGAAGTCAGACAAATGAAAACCCTGTTTATTATGCTCAATATGCTTATGCACGTATCTGTTCAATTCTTCGTCAAACAAATGGAGCAAAACGTCTTGATTCATATGACTTATTAGTAAGTGAAAAAGAAGTGGATCTTCTAAAACACATCAATGAATTTACTTCTATGGTTGCAGATGCAGCTCTGACACGTTCACCTAATAAGGTTTGCAACTATATTCAGAAGCTGGCTCAGTATTTCCACTCTTTCTATGGAGCTCACAAAATTATTGATGAAACGCAGCCTGAACTGACTGCTCAGCGTTTAGCACTGCTTGAAGCAACACGTATTACACTGAAAAATGCTTTAGATCTTGTAGGTGTAAGTGCTCCTGAAAAGATGGAAAGAACTGAAGACTAATGATATTATGGC
>CAMEIZ010000040.1 GCA_945919165.1 uncultured Traorella sp. | reverse complement strand
AACATATCGTTCCAACTTCAGTTGAACAGTTTAAACACTATCAAGAAGCTGCTGAAGGCCTGATCAAAGTGATTACTTTAGCTCCTGAACACGATGAAAATTTCGCATTAACAAAATACTGTGCTGAAACAGGTGTTGTTGTCAGCATGGGTCATTCCAATGCAACCTATGAAGAAGCTGCTATGGCTGTTGCCAATGGAGCTAGAAGCATGACACACGTTTATAATGGTATGTCTCCATTTAACCACCGCAATAATGGCTTAGTCGGAGCTGCTTTCCGTTTCAGAGATGTCTTTGGTGAAGTCATCTGTGATGGAAACCACTCATCACTGGCTGCCCTGAATATTTATTTTGAGACAAAAGGAAGAGATTATGCCATCATGGTAACAGATTCTTTAATGGCAAAAGGAAATCCTGTGGGAAGTAAGTTTATGTTTGGCGGACATGAAATTGAAATCTATCCAGATGGAAGTGCTCACTTGACAGAAATCAATTCATTGGCAGGCAGTACATTAAAAGTGAATGAAGGATTAAGAATTTTAGTTGAAGAAGCAAAAGTACCATTTGATGCAGCCTTGAATTCTTGTACAATCAACCCAGCAAGACTGCTGCGCATTGATGATCACAAGGGTAAATTATGTGCCGGATATGATGCTGATATCGTTGTATTAGAAGATGATTACTCAGTAGCACAAACCTATTGTAAAGGAGTCGCTCAATTATAATGGATACAAGAACAAAATCACATGTAAACGGCATTTCCATTTATCAGGATAAACATGGAAGAGACGTCTACTATGATCGTTTGACAAAAGACGGTTATCTGATTTTGGAAAGTAATGCTCCGCGTTTTTCCTTCTACCAGAAACGTTTCCTGTTTCCGCTGATTGTCTTTGCTCTTCTTTTAAATTTTGATTTTGGTTCTATGCATGTTGGTTGGGTTGAAGCAGGCGCAGTAGCACTGATCACCCTTTTGGGATTGGAATATTTCTTCCGCTTCAAGTATTTAAAAACACTGACAGTTATTCCCAATTTTAAACCTGAGAAAAAAGAAAGCTTTCTTAAAAAAGTCAACAGACAGAATGAACCAAAAATTCTGCTGTTAAAAGGATTTCTTTATATTCTCTTTGGCGTTTTATTGTTAATTTACGCTTATCAATTAAACAGTACAGGTTTTGATTTGATTATCATGGCCGTGATTTCAGGAGTTGTTATCATTGTCGGATTGACTTATCTTTATGCCCTGATAGTACGAAAAAAATGCTAGCAAATGTAGTGAACCCTTAAAGTTGGACCAACTTTAGGAGGTTCACTTTTTATTATGAAGTATTCAAAAGAATTTAAATTAGAATGTGTAATGAAATATAAAAACGGAGAATGTATTAAAGATCCACCAGGTGTAAAACATAGTATATTTCATGAGCAAGTTCGAAGATGGTGTCGTATATATGATTCGTTAGGTGAGATAGGTTTAGATCATAAGAGACAAACATTGACACTTGAAGAAAGATTACAATTAATAGATCGTATTGAAAATGGAGAAAGTTGTCAATCCGTTGCCTTATCTGCAGGAATACAAAACAACTTACTTGGCAAATGGTATAAGGTTTATAGACAATTCCATTCTGATCAAGGATGGCAATACCAAATGGGACCATATAAGAAATGGTTAGAAGATAAGGGAATAAAACAATCTTTTTCTCGCAAGGGAAACTGTATGGATAATTCGTTGATGGAAAATTTCTTTGGAATCATGAAGAATGAAATGTTTTATGGAGAAGAAGGAACATTTGAAACATTGGAAGACTTAAAAGAAGCGATGAATGAATATATTCGTTATTATAATGAAGAAACAATAAACGTAAAAAGAAAAGGATTAACACCTTTAGAATATAGGCATCAATCCTTATCTGCAACAATTTAATTTTTAGTCCAACTTTTGGGGTTCAGGACACAAACTAGCATTTTTTTATCCAGACATATTCAGTTTCATTTGATTTTGAATCATCATATTCATATCCCATGGAACTGAATTTTTTAATTTCCTTGAGATTTTCTATTTGCCTTTCAGCCATATAACGAACCATTTCACCGCGAAGCATTTTAGCTTCTGTTCCTTTTACTTTCATTTTCCCATTGCTTTCACAGGCAAATATACAACTGATCATTTTACGGTTTTCATTTAAATAAGGAATAATACAGTCACTGTATTCTTTAGAAGCTAGATTCAAAACAATCTCATTTTGTTTATACAATTCATCCGCTAACATATGATTCCAAAATGCGTATAGATCTTCAAACCCTTCCATTTTCAGCTTTGTCTGCATTTCCAAACGATATAGACAAACGCCATCAAAAGGTCGTAAGAGGCCATAAAAACCTGAAAGAATTCTTAAATGATTTTGCACATAGTCCAATTCCTGCTCATCGAAAATGTGACTCGCCATATGTAAATATGCCAATCCTTCATAAGCAAATAAAGCCGGCGTTAAACCACTGTGAAGATCCATTTTCTGATATCTTTCATAGTTGAGCTGAGCAATTTTGGTATTGCATTTCATCAGAGCGGATAATTCTGCTGCACTCATTTTCTGAAGCTTTTCTTTTAACAATTCCGTTTTATCAAGAAATAACGGCAGATCTTTCCATTGAAAGCCATCTTCATGATCTCTCATTTTTTTAGCTGGTGACAGAATAATTTTCATAACAACCTCTTAAATAGACAAAAGCACTGAAATCAGTGCTTTTTGATTAATAATCTTCAACTTCCAAAGCAAAGTAAGATTGAGGATGATTGCAAACTGGGCAAACCTCAGGAGCAGTCTTTCCAACATGCAGATGACCACAATTCAAGCATTCCCAAACAACAACATCATCTTTCGCAAAGACAACCTTACCTTCAATATTTCCTAACAGCTTACGATATCTTTCTTCATGATGCTTTTCAATTGCTGCAACACCTTCCATCATGGCTGCAATTTCTTCAAAACCTTCTTCACGGGCTTCTTTAGCAAACTGAGCATACATATCTGTCCATTCGTAGTTTTCACCGGCAGCTGCATCTTTTAAATTTTCAACTGTTTTTGGCATACTTCCGCCATGAAGCTGTTTGAACCATAATTTCGCATGTTCCTTTTCATTGGCAGCTGTTTTTTCAAAATACTTTGAAATCTGAACATATCCTTCTTTTTTAGCCTGAGAAGCATAATATGTATACTTGTTTGTAGCCTGTGATTCTCCGGCGAAAGCTGCCATTAAATTCTTTTCTGTTTTTGATCCTTTTAATTCCATAATTTTTTATCTCCTTTTGTTCCATTATACTACAATTAAGAAGATTTTGGGAATAAATATCATTATTATTTCTAAAAACTGTAACTATAATTTTTATTTTCTGACCTGTTTTTCTTTGTTTTCACATTTACAAAATCTCAAAAAAAACACCCAAAGTCTTAAAACTTTTGGGCGTTTTTTTTTGTAATCATTTTATTTTCAACTAATTGCTTTTTTCTTCGCTTGGCAGCACTAGATTCAGAATGATACCAATAACAGCAGAGAAAGCAGTAGATGATAATGTAACAATATTAGCTACCGGTAATACAGCTCCTCCAATACCAATTACTAACATAACAGCGGCGATGATCAGATTACGCTGAATTCTGAAATCAATGTGATTTTCAACCATAACACTTAAACCGTTGCTGGCGATAACTCCATACAGCATCAATGACATACCTCCAAGCACAGCTCCTGGAATAGATTCAATGACAGCCTGTACAATTGGGAAGAAGCCTAATACGATGGCAATGCAGGCAGCCGTTCCAATCACATAAATAGATGCGATTTTCGTCATACCAACAACTCCTGTATTTTCACCATAAGTTGTATTGGCAGGTCCGCCGAGGAAACCAGATACAGCTGTTGCGATACCATCACCCATTAATGTTCTGTCAAGTCCCGGATCCTTTAAGAAGTTTCTGCCGCAAACCTTACCAAGAACGGTATGATCACCGATATGTTCTGAAATAGTAACTAAAGCAACCGGTACCAAAGCCCATGTTTCAGGTCCTAAATAGAAGCTGTATTCATTGAAGAAGCCTCCTGTTGAGAATGGCAGATACAATTCCGGGAAACCAACCCAGCGTCCAGATTCAATCACCTGCTGAATAGATGTGAAATCAACGATTCCCATAATCAAAGCAAAGATATATCCAACAAAAATTCCGCATAAGAATGGAATAATTTTAAAGAATCCTTTTGCTTTCGTACTGACAAAAGCTGTCACCATGAAAGTAAAGATTGCTACCACCATATTTCTCCAGTCACCACCGGCAACAAATCCAGCCTGCTGAATAGCTGTAGGAGCTAAACCTAAACCAATAACAGCAATCATTGGTCCAATTACAATTGGCGGAAGTAACTTGTCAATCCAGTCTTTACCAATCACTTTTACGATCATTGCGACAATCACATAAACCGCACCAACCAGGATCAATCCTGTCTGAGCTGCTGATACATCACCATTTAACTGTGAAATTGCAGTATTCACAGCACCAATATAAGCAAATGAACTTCCTAAATAAACAGGAACTTTTGCTCTTGTGCAAAAAATATAAATCAGTGTTCCGATACCGCTTGCAAATAATGCAACGCTGACAGGCAGACCTGTAAGTGCAGGAACCAAAATCGTAGCCCCAAACATCGCAAAAACATGCTGAATACTTAAAACTGCCCACTGCAGCGGTTCAGGCTTTTCATTGATGTCGAGAATCAAACCATGCTTGTTGTTTTCCATACTTTTTTCTCCTTTTCTTTACCACATAGGTTAAAAAAATAGACCCAAAGGTCTATATTAAAAGGCGTTGTATGTGATGCCTTACAGACCTCTCTGGATCTGCTTAAAGACCTATGCTGGTAATATAATACCACATTTTCCCATAATGTAAAGATTTTAATTAAAAAGTTTGGAAACTTCATTGATCACAATAATTGAAATACTCAATCCAAAAACAATCAGCCACTGAATCATATTTAATGGAATTGTTTTTAAAATTACATTCATAAAAGGAAGCTGACAGACTAAAATCTGAAGAATAATACCACAAAATACAGTTAATAAGAGCCATTTGTTTTTAAAGAAACCGATTCGAAACATCGATCTGTGTATTTGACGACAATTTAAAGCATGAAACATCTGAGATAAAGATAAAACCATAAATGCCATTGTCTGTCCGCACAGATCACTTGTTTTTAAACCATATTTAAAAGCAACTAATGAAATCGTACCAATATAAAGTCCATTTAAGATAATGAATATAAACCCACCGTGAGCAAAAAGACTCTCTTTCGCGTCTCTGGGTTTTTCTTCCATAACATCTTTTTCATCTGCCTCAACACCTAATGCCAAAGCTGGCAGGGCATCTGTCACTAAATTGGTCCATAAAATCTGTACAGCACATAAAGGAGATACTTCATGCACCATCCAGATGCTGGCTGTAAATAATGTAATGATTTCTCCCAGATTACATCCCAACAGATAAAAAACACTTTTCTGAATTTTTAAATAAATATTTCTTCCAGCTTCAATAGCTGATACAATCGTTTTAAAATTATCATCACTTAACACAATATCACTGACATTCTTACAAACATCGCTGCCATAAAGTCCCATCGCAATGCCGACATCAGCTCTTTTTAAAGCCGGAGCATCATTAACGCCATCACCGCTCATTGCCACTATTTTTCCCATGGATTGATAGCATTCCACTAAACGCAGTTTATGTGAAGGAGATACTCTGGCAAATATTTTGACATCTTTAATTCTGTCTTTGAGTTTCAAATCACTGATTTCATCTAGATCAGTACCTGCCATGATCTGACTTTCATTTTGAATCAAGGCACATTCTTTTCCAATGGCAGATGCGGTTTTCAAAGAATCTCCAGTTATCATGACAACCTCAATACCGGCACGATGACATTTGATAATTGCTTCTTTTACTTCTTCTTTGATTGGATCTTTTAAACCGACAAGGCCAAGGAAAACACTCTCTTTTTCATAATCTTTTACTAGCAACGAGCTTTTTTTCATGCATAAGCCAAAAACACGAAGTGCTTGATTTTCCATTACCGAAGCTGCTTCAACGATTCGCTTTTTTTCATAATCATTGAGTGCTTTGATTTGATCATTTAAGAAAAAGTTTGTGCACTGCATAAGTACATGCTCCAAAGAGCCTTTCGTAAAAACATATTGATCTTTGTCCTTTTGATGAACAGTACTCATTTTTTTGCGTACTGAATCAAACGGAATCTCATCAATTCTCAAATAATCACAGGCTAAATTGGCAAGTGACATCTTCTTTGATACAAAACTGGCAAGAGCACATTCACTGGCATCTCCTAAATACTGATCACCATTCAAAACCGCATTTTGACACAACCCCATACAAACATACGCCATGATTGGAATCGATGCATCAAATTCATGATTAAAATACGTACTGACCACACTCATCTTATTCTGCGTCAGCGTCCCCGTTTTATCTGAACAGATGATATTGACAGAACCCAGTGTTTCCACAGCACTGAGCTTTCTGACAATAGCATGATGCTTCGACATAACACTGACGCCAATCGACTGCACAATGGTAACAACCGCAGGAAGTCCTTCCGGTATCGCTGCTACGGCTAATGATATGGCCAGTAAAAGCATTTCTAAAAAGTTTTTTCCCTGAAAAATATGAACTGCCAGCATAATCACACAAATCAAAATAGAGACTCCGCCTAAAACTTTCCCCAGCTGATTCATTCTGTTTTGTAAAGGTGTCATGATTTCATGGTCACTTTTTAACAGCTCGGCAATTTTACCCACTTCTGAATTCATGCCCAGATTTACGGCAATTCCCTTTCCTCTTCCACTGGTAACATATGTAGACATAAAAACCATATTATGCTTTTCTGACAATGAAACCGTCTGAGTGCTTCGATAATACTCATTTTTACTGACAGGTACACTTTCTCCGGTTAAAAGACTTTCATCCATCATCAGCCTCGAAGTAGAAGTTAAACGTATATCACAGGGAATGCAGTCACCGGCTTCAAATTCAATCATATCCCCTGCCACAACTTCTTTAGAAGAAATCATCTTCACTTGAGAATCACGCATTACCTTACACATTGGCTGCATCATTGCTTTTAAAGACTGCAGTGCTTTCTCACTTTTTACTGTCTGAAATGTCCCAATCATAGCATTTAACCATACCACCAGACAAATGATCCCGGCATCCAGCAATTCCCTTAATAATAAGGACAATAAAGCTCCGATAAAAAGAATCAAAACCATCGGATCTTTACACTGTTCCAGAAAAATCATGACAAATGTTTTCCCTTTCGCTTCTTCCAGTTCATTATAACCATCTGTTTTTAAACGTTTTAATGCTTCTTTTGAAGATAAACCATGATTGATATTCGTATTGAACAGCAGCTCTGTTTCTTTGATACTGTATTGATCCATGATCACTCTCCCCTAGCACCTTATGATGCAAATGATCTCCTTAGAACCAAAAAAGCATTCCATAATAACCAAAATCTCATACAAAAACGCCCGAAGTAGTTTAGGCTTCTTCGGGCATAGAACACACCTTATCTCGGAATGCTTTTATCAATTTATTTATTCATAAAGAATTTAGGGAAAATCTCAGGTTCGCTCTTTTCTACTTTATCACTTTGCAGAGGTTTTGCAGCTGAACTATTTGACTGCATCTTTGGTGCCTCATAGCTTTTTGTGACAGGTTCTTCATGTTGATCAAAACCTGTTGCAATGACCGTTACAATCACAGCATCACCTAAATTTTCATTAATGGCAATACCATAAATCGTATCAATTTCACCACCGCAGGCTTCTGCAATCACTTCTCTGGCATCTTCTGCATCATAAAGAGTTGTACTTGCTCCACCTGTCAGATTAATAATGGCATTGGTAGCTCCGCTGACTTTACTTTCAAGAAGCGGTGATTGAATAGCTTTTTCAGCAGCTTCTTTGGCTTTATCTTCACCTTCTGCCATACCTACACCAATCACACAGGTTCCCTGATTTGACATAATAGCCTTAACATCCGCAAAGTCCAAATTGACTAAAGCAGGTACTGCAATTAAGTCAGTAATCGTCTGAACACCCTGTCTTAAGACATTATCAGCTGCTTCAAAAGCTTCACTGATTGGTTTTCTTCCCATGATCTCCAATAGATTGTTATTGGATACGACAATCAAAGAATCCACATATTTCTTTAATTCATTGAGTCCATTATTCGCCAATTCAGCTTTTTTTCTTCCTTCAAACGAAAAAGGCTTGGTAACAATTCCTACAGTCAAAGCACCCTCTTCTTTAGCAATCTTGGCAAAAATCGGAGCCGCACCGGTTCCTGTACCGCCACCTAATCCGGCAGTAATAAAGACCATATCGCTTCCTTTTATTGCTTCACGGATCTCTTCAATACTTTCTTCTGCCGCTGCACGTCCGATTTCAGGATTTCCTCCGGCACCTAAACCTCCTGTCAGCTCTCTTCCCAACACGATTTTATTCGACACTGGTGATATTTCCAATACCTGTGCATCTGTATTGCACACGAAAAAATCAACACCACGAACGCCCTCTTTGGCCATGCGGTTTACTGCATTCCCTCCGGCACCTCCAACACCAAATACTTTGATCTTGGCAACCTGTCTAAAATCTAATTCACCCATAATGATTCTCCTTTATTTTTCATTCATGATAATATTCATGAGCTTTTTTGTAAATCCTGTTTCATCTGAATTCTTTGATTTCGGTAATTTCAATGCTTCATCAATCAATCTCTCATCAGCACAAGCAGCTGAAGAGTTACGAATTACATTAATATCACGCCATGCGTAAAACATTCCCAATACACAGCTCAAAGCACAGTCTCTGCCGCCTATTGTCTGTGGAACATAAATACTGGCAGTTGGTGAAATCTTTGAAATCATCTGTTCCATGCCTCTCATCTCGCATCCTTCTCCAGTCAGAATAATCTGACAAGGACCATTTTCCAGAATTGGCTGACAAGCATTTTTCATCCTGTCAAACCATTTTTGCGAGCTTTCTTTCACATAGTCATGCAACTGTTTTAATGAAAGTGTGTGTTCTGTTTCATCACTTGACCACAAAAAGACAGGATCATCCGAATACTCTTTTTCTAACAAACAGTCATTTTCATTCAATAAGCGAAAACAGATTTCCTGTTTTAAACCAGTGCTTTCCAAAAGCTGACGAATCCATTCTCCATATCCTTCATAAAGCACTTCACTATTCAATAGTTTACCTTTCGAAAATAAAGATAGTGTCGTAGTCTGTCGTTCCAAATGAATCAGTACGATATAATTTGCTACAGCCTGTTCAAATAAAGCTGCTTCCTCTCCAATTGCATAGGCATCAAGCGTAATATCCTGTATTTCCAGGTTTGCCTTTTCAATCACGTTAGCATATGTATATAATGTATTCTTATCGCAATAGAACAAATCAAGATCAATCGCAAACTGATCACATTCTTCATTAAGCGGCATTTTTCTCGATCCAATACCATTCACGATGTACTTGATACCACCTACATTCACAAGCTCTAAATTTTCATCATGATCGCTTGTAATCACTTCATTCATGCCTCTTTGAATATCCGATAACTGAACACGTCCACTTCTTGTCAACACCTTCACTTTTCCGTTAAGCTTTTTCATATTGACACTTGGAACAGCCAGAAGGACTCTTTCAAGTTTATAACCAAGAATTTCACTGCAGTTCTGAACAGCCTTCATAAGTGCGTTGACAATGCTTCCTTCATGAACAATCTGCTGATTCACAATACCATTATGTTTCACTCGTTCAATTCTTTGGATATTTAAGTGATTTTCATGAAATTCACCAACTGCAAGACGAACTTCATGATCTGCAATTTCAACACTTGCATAAACCTGTTTTGCCACTTGAATACCTCCTTGCCTATTCACTATAATATAATACCATAATTTGATGTACTTAAAAATAGAATTTCTTTAATTTTTGATGAAGAATTGTTTTCACTTTTAAATTCTGTTTAGCTGTCATGATTCAATAAATGTTAAAAAAAACCAAAACAGAATTCTTTATCATCAGCACCAATATCCTTATCCTCAAAAGATTCTCGTGTAAGATTTCAAATTATCATTTTAGAAAAAAATATGCTTGCAAATTTATTGAGATAATGGTATAGTAATAAAGCAAATTGTGAACTAGTAAGTCGAAAGGAGGGTTTACGTTATGTCAAAAGTTTGTGCAATTTCTGGTAAAGGCCCTTTAACAGGGAATAAACGTTCTCACTCATTGCGTGCTACTCGTCGTAAATGGAATGTGAATTTACAAAAAGTTAATGTTATGGTAGATGGAAAGCCTCAGAAGCTTCGCATCTCTGCTAGAGCATTGAGAACATTAAAGAAGAAGGGTATGTAAAAGACAGGATTGTTCCTGTTTTTTTTCTATGATAAAAGAGAATATTGAAAGAATTAGACAAACTTTACCAGAAAACGTAACGTTGATTGCTGTCAGCAAAACATATCCCAGAAGCTGTATTGATGAAGCTATTAAAGCCAATCAATTGGATTTTGGTGAAAACAAAGTACAGGAAATCCTTCAAAAGGCTCAGCCTGATGAACCAATACGCTGGCATATGATTGGACATCTGCAAACCAATAAAGTGAAATATCTGATTGGTAAAACTGCCCTTATCCATTCTGTTGATTCACTTCATCTTTTAGATGTTATTGAAAAAGAAAGCACCAAACAAGATCTTGTGACTCATGTTTTATTACAGGTAAATCTGGCGCATGAAGAAACCAAGTTTGGATTTGATGAAACTGAACTAGATGATGTTCTCAAGCATTCCTATCAACATGTAGCCATTGATGGCATCATGGTCATCGGGCCTCACTGTGAAGATGAACAGCGCATCGAAGAAGTCTTTATGAAAGCTGAAAAGCTAAAAAACAGCTATCATTTTAAAGAATTATCCATGGGAATGAGTTATGATTACAAAATCGCCCTGAAACATGGAGCTACCATGATCCGTATCGGAACAGATATTTTCGGACAAAGAGATTACTCAAAACAAAAATAAGAAAAACACTCAAGCTTCTAAGCTTGAGTACTTTTTTATTAGAGTATGATGATCTATTCTCTTATTTGATATCAATCCAAATTCCTTCGTCTTTGATTGTTGATTCTTCTAAAGAGCGATAAAAGCTTTGCGCTTCTTTGTTGGAGGCGATCAAACCAATCAGGGTATCAACGCCTTTTTGTTTCAGTTCATTTCTCAAAGCTTTCATTAAAGCTTGAGCTGCCCCTAAATGACGATAGCTTTTCAACACACATATCCAGTCCAAATATGCTTTTATGGAACCATCAAAATGAGTGACAATCAGCGAAGCGTCAATTCTTCCAATGACTTTGTTATCAGCGTAAGCCAGAAAAGAGAGAGCATTTTTAAAGCTGGGATCATCAAAACTGTTTTCTACTGCTAATTCATAATCATCATCAATTTTCCATCCCCAAAAGTCTTCTTCGCTTCTTAGATCTTTTTCAAATTGAAGGACATCTTGGATTTTATCCTTGGTATATTTTTCAATATGAATTTCCATGGTCTAGTCTCCATTTAATAATTCTTCTATTTCTTCTTGCGTATAAATATGATTATCTATTAAGGCACGAATCACAACCTGTTGTCGTTTATAAGCCATATCTGCATGATTGCTGAGCTGATAGTTAGCTGGAGATTGTGGAATTCCTGCAAGCAGTGTTGCTTCATTGAAGCTGAGATCTTTGGGTTCTTTATGAAAATAACCCTGACTGGCCTGATAAATTCCCATATGATTATCACCATAATTAATATAATTGACATAAAGCTCTAATATTTCATCTTTTTCATATCTGGTTTCAATGTCATGAACCATAAAGAATTCAGCAAATTTTCGAATGATAGAAGGCTCATAGCCAAAATATAGATTTTTTGCCAGTTGCTGAGAAATCGTCGATCCTCCGCTGTTAATTTTTCCGCTTGTGATTAAAACATAAAGAATTCTTCCATAGGCAATAAAATCAACACCGTGATGTGAATAAAAACGCTGATCTTCGGTTGCGATCGTGGCCTTCAGCAAATATTCGCTGATATCATCGATTTTCACATAATTGGATTTTGACTGCACTTGCGTTACTTTATCTTCTAACGGCATTTCTGCTAATACAGAACGATATTCCATAAAACCTAAAAGTGTGAATATCAAAAAAACTGAAAGCAGAATTGATACCGTCCATTTAAGTACTTTTTTCATAATCATCACCCTGCTTTCATTATACACATTTTTTTACTTATTTGGGATTTCTTGCACAAGTGTAAGTTTCATATAGACTGTTTCCTTTGGAATCAATAGCAACGATGCAAGGAAAATCCTCAATTTCGTATTCATAAATA
>CAMEIZ010000039.1 GCA_945919165.1 uncultured Traorella sp. | reverse complement strand
CTCTGTTATCAAAACTTCCAAATCATCACCTCGATTTTGATTATGACATAATTTCATGCAAAAGAAAAGCGGGATAACCCCGCTTACCCAAAAGGTGAGATCTTTCCCTGTAAATACAGGTGGGTGTCCTGTGAATGGTTTTAGGATTCCTACAACTATGCAGGCATTCAACACCAACATCCAACGTCCGGACTCCCTTATCTCAACTTTGAGGAAAAATTTAAACCTTTTGGACAATCTCATTATATTATAAAAAAATCAAAAGTATACTCTTGATTTTTTCATATAGATTTGTTATGAGAATGAATCTTTAACAGAAATTGCCAGTTCCTTGAGCTGATTTTCATCAACACGGCTAGGAGCTTCACTCATCAAATCTGTTGCACTTGCTGTTTTTGGAAATGCAACTACATCCTTAATATTATCAGTACCGGCTAAAATCATCACAAGACGTTCAAGACCAATACCTACTCCGCCATGAGGAGGAGTACCGTATTTAAAGGCTTCTAAGAAGAATCCGAATTTTTCATGTGCCTGATCTGGTGTCAGACCGATAGCTTCAAATACTTTTTCCTGAATCTTTTGATCATGAATACGGATCGATCCGCTTAATAACTCATAGCCATTTAATACAAGGTCATATGCTCTTGAATAACAGTTTGCTGGATCACTCATCAGTTTGTCAACATCTTCTAAATTTGGAGAGGTGAATGGATGATGAGCTGCTACATAACGATCTTCTTCTTCAACATACTCAAACATTGGAAAATCAGTAACCCATAAAAATTCAAATTTGTTTTCATCAATCAGATGCAGATCTTTACCCAGTTTAACACGTAAAGCACCTAATGCACTTTGAACAACTTTTGCTTTATCTGCTATCATAAAAATCATATCGTTATTTTCAAGTGATAATTTTTCAACAAGAACTTCTTTTTCTTTTTCACTTACTACTTTATTAACAGAACCATTCCAATTGTTATCACAGTATTTTAAATAAGCTAAAGCTTTTGCTCCATATACTTTGACAAATTCAGTTAAATGATCACAATCTTTTCTGGAAAACTTATCAGCAGCATTTTTAACCACAATACAATTAATCATACCATGAGCATTTAAAACATTTTTAAATACTTCAAAAGACGTATCAGCAAATACATCTGAAATATCCGAAAGTTTCATATCGAATCGTAAATCCGGTTTATCACTTCCATAATAACGCATTGCATCGTTATATGTCATTCTCTTAAAGGCTGTTAAGTCAATGTTCTTAATTTTAGTGAAGATTACTTTCATTAATCCTTCAACAACTTGAAAAACATCTTCTTCTTCAACAAATGACATTTCAATATCAATTTGTGTAAATTCTGGCTGTCGATCGGCACGTAAGTCCTCATCTCTGAAACAGCGTGCAATCTGAAAATATTTGTCCATTCCGCCAATCATTAAAAGTTGTTTGTAAATTTGAGGGGATTGCGGTAAAGCATAAAAACTTCCTTTGGTAATACGGCTTGGAACCAGATAGTCACGTGCTCCTTCTGGTGTAGATTTACATAAAATCGGTGTTTCGATTTCTAAAAATCCTAAATCTGAAAGATAATTTCTGGTAATCATCGTGACATTATGACGCAGTTTCAGATTGGACTGAAGTGTTTCTCTTCTCAAATCCAGATAACGGATTTGTACTTTATTTACTTTAGTTTCAATATCGCCTGTAGGCATCTTTGGATTTTTATCTTTTCTTTCAACAACTGTTCCATGAACTTCTAATATATATTCATTTCTAACATTTACAATCTGTTCAGAAATCGATTCATCAAAAACACATTGTGTTAATCCTTCACGATCTCTTAAGTCAATAAAAACTAAAGCACCAAAGTTTCGTCTCTTATTGACCCAGCCACATAAAACAACTTCAGTATTAACATTTTCAATTCTTAATTCTCCACAATTATGTGTTCGCTTCATTAATATCTCTCCTCAAGTATTTCATCCATTTTATCAATAATCTGATCCATATCTACAATAAACTGTTCCTGTGTAGCAATGTTTTTAACAGCAGCCGTATGACTTTCAACCTCTTTCTCACCAATCAAAACAGCAACTTTGGCTTTCATACGATCCACACTCTTAAACTGAGCTTTAAAAGAACGACGTAAATAATCCGTCTCAGTAATAAATCCATGACTTCTTAACATCGTCGTAATTCTAAAAGCCTCAAGTTGAGCACTGTCATCAAGACACAAAACATAAGCGTCAATGCTTTCTTCTTCAGTCAAAGAAATCTTTTCAGCTTCAAGAGCAAGTAAAATTCTTTCCATACCTAATGCCCAGCCCATTCCAGACATTTCCGGTCCACCAAAATATTGAATCAAACCATCATAACGTCCGCCAGCCAACAGAGTGGATTGTGAGCCCATTTCTTCATTGATTGAAACAATTTCAAAAACAGTATGAGTATAATAATCAAGTCCGCGAACAAGTCGATCTTCCACGGTATATGGAATTTCTAATGCATCTAATCCAGCTTTAACCTTTTCAAAGTAATCTTTGCTTGATTCATTGAGATAATCAGATATTTTCGGAGCATTTTTCATTGCCGGATGTTCATGGTCAACCTTACAGTCCAATATTCTCAAAGGATTTTGTTCATAGCGTCTTTTGCAATCAGAGCATAGTTCATTGAGATAATCTTTAAAGTGTTCTTTTAAAGCTAATCGATAATTACTGCGTGATTCATCATCACCCAATGTATTCAGCTGAACAACAAGATCCTTTAAGCCCAAACCACTTAAAATGGAATAGCCTAATGCGATTGTTTCAACATCAAGATATGGATTCTTGGCACCAATAACCTCTACACCAAACTGATTAAAAATTCTCTGTCTTCCTTTTTGCGGACGTTCATAACGCATCATTGGGCCCATATAGAACATTTTTACGGGAAGATCTGCATTACCAAACATTTTATTTTCCACAAAGCTTCTGCAAACCCCAGCAGTTCCTTCAGGTCGAAGTGTAATAGAACGATCTCCATTATCAGTAAATGTGTACATTTCCTTATTTACCATATCACTGGAATCATTGCCTCTTTTAAAAACTTCCGTGTGTTCAAAAATCGGCGTACGAATTTCTTTATAGTGATACAATGCTGCAAATTTTTGAAGATATTCTTCTAGTGCATGCCACTTTTCAATTTTTTCAGGTAATATATCCTGACAGCCTCTTGGTACTTGATAACTCATATTTTTCCTCCTTTAATACGAAAAAAAGCATCCCTAAGGACGCTTAACGTGATACCACCTTAGTTCGTATTTTCATACGCACTCAACAATAACGGCTGGGCCCGGCTGTTCTTTGCAAACAGCACCTCCATAGTGTCCCTATTTATCTTTTGTATGAACTTTCACCAGACGTTCACTCTCTCTAACAGCCAATAAATATTCTCTACTTCAAAGGTTTTCTAAAATATAACACTCTTTTAAACGAAAATCAACTATTGGGTTATTCTTTCAACAGAAATAACACTGTTTACTTTCTTAAGATTTGCTTTTAGTGTTCTTAACTGCTCAGCATTTTTTACTAAGACGCTCAGCATTGTTGTAACAGATATTTTATCTTCTAAAACTCGGCTGTCTACATGAATCAAACCTGCCTTGTTTTGTGAAACAATCGTAACGATATCACTTAGTAAAAAGCTTCTGTCTGTAGCATTAATCATTAATGTTACTTCATAATCTTTTTCTTCTAATCCTTCATCCCAATAAACATCAATAATTCTTGAAGTTTCATTTTTGATATTTGGACAATCTTTTCGATGTACTTTAACTCCGCTTGATTTTGTAATATAACCTACAATCGAATCGCCTGGAATTGGTTTACAGCAGGCAGAAAGATTCACCACCATGGTATCAATTCCCTTAACATAAACACCGCATTTAGAAGGTTTACGACGTCGATTTTCATTTCTTGAAAACATTTTAATAAGTTCATCATTATCCAAAGGTTTATTACTGTTATGATTCACCATTCGTTCCACAACAGTAGAAACGGGAATTGATTTTGTACCAATAGCATACATCAAATCATTTAATGATGGATAAGTTAATGCACCGGTTACTGCTTCAAGTTTCTTTCTTTCAGTATACTCTTCAACATTTAAACCACGTTTTTTAAGTTCATCAGCTAAGATTTCTCTTCCTTTAGCGATATCGTTTGATTTCTTTTCAATTTCTTTTTTCTGATAAAAAGCACGGATCTTATTACGGGCATGTGTGCTTTTAACAATTTTTAACCAGTCTTCACTCGGTCCAGCCGACTGATTGCTGGTTCGAATGCTGACAACATCACCGGTTTTTAAAACTGTATTTAAAGGTACAATAGCTCCATTAATCGTAGCTCCAACCATTTTATTACCAACTTCTGTATGAATACGGTAAGCAAAATCAATTGGAGTTGAGCCATTTGGAAGTGCAATTACACGTCCTTTTGGACTCATGACATATACATTGGCTTCAAAGATATCTTTTTGAAGAAGATTCATGTATTCTCTGGCATCTTCACTGACACCATCTTCACCGCTCATCAAGGTAAATTCTTTCAGCCAGGTAAGTTTTTCTTCAATTTCACGTTGTTCTTTTTCATGGCTGAGTGAAATATTTTCTTTATAAGCCCAATGAGCTGCAATTCCCTGTTCTGCAATGTTATCCATCTCTTCAGTACGAATCTGTACTTCAAAGATATTCTCTTCTGCAACTATTGTTGTATGTAATGATTGATACATGTTCATCTTCGGCATTGCTATGTAATCTTTGAATCGTCCTGGTATTGGTCGATAATTTGCATGAATATAGCCCAATATTTCATAGCAGTGTCCAACATCATCACAAATAATTCGAATAGCTAATAAGTCAAGAATTTCCTCAAAGCGTTTATTTTTAGAAACCATCTTTTTATAAATACTGTATAAATGCTTGCTTCTTCCGAAAATTCTGTATTTAATATGATGCTCATCCAACAGTGCGCTGATTTCTTCAATCATCTTACGAACCTGACCATCTCGTTCTGCTTTTTTCTTTTCAACAAGATGAGCAATTTCAAAATACTTTTCACGATTCAGGTACATAAAACTTAAATCTTCAAGTTCATTTTTGATTTCACTAATACCTAATCGGTGAGCAATCGGTGCATATACTTCCAATGTTTCAGCAGCAATCTTCATCTGTTTTTCTTCGCTCATATATTGAAGAGTTCGCATATTATGCAAACGATCTACTAATTTGATTAAAATGACACGAACATCTTTTGCCATGGCAATGAAAATTTTTCGATGATTTTCTGCCTGATATTCTTTTTCATCCTTGAACTTTAGATTTCCTATTTTGGTAACTCCTTCTACAAGATGAAAAACTTCTTCTCCAAATAATCTCTTAAATTCTTCAATATCAACATCACAATCTTCAATTGTATCATGAAGCAATCCTGCAGCAATGGTCTGAGGACCACTTCTTAATGAAGCAAGAATATAGCCAACATTTAAAACATGGATCACATAAGGTTCTCCGCTTTTTCGAAATTGTCCCTTATGTTTTTCATCGGCATATTCATATGCTTTTTGAATCAGTTCAAGGTTTTCTGGTTTTTGAATATATTTTTTGACTTCGACCATGATATCATCAAAATCATAATTTACTTTCTTCTTTGGCATATTCTCACCCCCTTCTTTATAAAAAAGGCTTGCGCCTTTTAGTATTCCATAATTGAATTAACGCAGTAATCTTTTAATAATTCGCGGCCTTTCAAATCAGTCAGTTCAATTAAGAACGAACAACCTACAACTTCTCCACCCATTTTTTCAACAAGTTTAATCGTAGCATCAACAGTTCCTCCTGTTGCCAGCAAATCGTCAATAATTACAACTTTATCTCCCTTTTTGATTGAATCAGCATGCATATGCAACTCATTGCTTCCATATTCAAGGTCATAACGAATAGATACCGTTTCTCTTGGCAGTTTGTTTGGTTTTCTGACAGGAATAAAGCCAATTCCTAAATCCTTTGCCACTGGGCAGCCAAAAATAAATCCTCTTGATTCTGGTCCAACAATAACAGTTGCTCCAACTTTCTGTGCGAAATCTTTCATTAACGTACAAGCTTCTCTAAAAGCTTCACCATTTGCCATTAACGGTGTAATGTCTCTGAAAAGAACTCCTTCTATAGGAAAATCCTGAATTGATGCAATATAATCTTTTAAGTTCATAATATGCCTCCATTAACAGAGCTATTATAACACAAGCCGTAAAAATAGTGAATCATTTGTTTATGTGTTCAATTTCTTTAATAAAAAAAAGAACTTAAGATATCACTTAAGTTCAAAAGAGCTATTTTTTGTCTACGCGTATAAATACAGGACCGCTTCCCATATAAACAGATGCTAATTTTGTAGTTCCGTTGTATCCGCCATGAATTGCCATGCCATTTCCGACATAAAGCGCAACATGAGGAACACCACTTCCTGACACTCTATAATAAACGATATCTCCAGGAATAGCTTCTGCTTCACTTACCTGATGTCCTAGATAAAAGTAGCGAGCTGGAGCTCCATGAAAACTGATACCGGCTGCTTTCAAAGCATTTGATACCAGCATGGTACAATCCTGTTTTCTTCCAAGTTGAGCATAAGCTGCTCGTACCATAACATCTGGTCCCAAATAATGGCTGGTATCTGGATTTGTTCCCCAGTAAAAAGCACTGCCACTATTTGAAAAAGAATTTGTTGGAATTGGTTTTTCCTTAATCGTCAACGTAAAATCTCGAGTAGAAGTATTACCGCTTGAATCAACAGCATTAATTTTTATGGCGTATGTTCCGGCTTTATACTGATTGTTTTCTCGTACTGGTTCATTTTCAGTTGTATAAGTCAATACACCGTCAACATCATCGCTGACACTCACATATTTGCTTAAATCAAAACTATCTGTCGTATAAATTGTTGCACTCTCAGAAGAAAGTGAAATAACAGGTGAAACATTGTCTTTAATATTTACAGAAATATTGTAAACATTAATCACACCATCCATAATTTCATTTGAGCTTTGATCATTAACAGCAATTAACTTCTGAGTATCTTTTAACTGATGAGTAAATCGATTTTCAATTGTCATCTTGACATCCATTAATCCTAAACCACTTTGTTTAGAACAAAATACAGTGACAACGTATCGGTCAATTACATAAACTGATTTGAATTCATCCTGTGAAACAAGTGTAACTTTAGAAAGCAAATTTACTTTATCTTTTAATATAGTTTTTGAAACATTGGCAATTGTATCAATATCGCCATAATTTACTGAAATAGGCTCAAGATTAACTCTTGAAGTTGTGGGAACAACGGGTTCTTCAGCCATTAGATGACTTACTTGAGAAAATCCCAAAACAGTGATTAGAGATACACTTCCAGTAATTTTAAGCATCTTATTCAGATTCGTGTTATTACCAAAGTAATACTTATGATCCATGTTTTTTCACCTCACACGCCGACTATTATATCACAAAACTTACATTTTTGTCACATTTCACATTTTTTCACACATTAGTCTTCCAAGTATACTTTTTTAAAGTGAATAGGTGCAGGATCTAAAACATGATCATTGAGACATTTTTCATACCATCCAACATCATGCCATGTCTTTAGTTTGTATCCACTGTTTTTGAGTATACCAATCTGTTTGAATCCAAATTTTTCATGTAATCGTTCACTTGCATCATTTGGTATTGTAATCAGTGAATAAACATTGATGATATTCATTGATTTGAGTTGGCTTAGTAATTCATTCATTAATTCAGTACCGATATGCTCATGACAATGAGCAGCATCTACATAAATACTGATCTCAGCATTATAATCATAAGCTTTTCTTTCCATGGATCGATGTGCATATGCATAGCCTAAAATCTGATTTTCTTTTTCATAGACAAGATAAGGATATTGGGAAGCTATCGTTTTAATTCGTTGTTTAAATTCTTCTAAAGATGGTAATTCTATTTCAAAAGTAATCGGTGTATGAAGAATATAGGGTGCATATATTTCAAGTATTCTAGCTGCATCTTTTAACTTAACATTACGTATCATGTGGATTCTCCTTGCGTTTAAATCTTCTATATTATACATGAATTAACATGTTTTTCAATGTAAGCAATATCATGAATTTATTTTATAGACAAGATATGTAAAATAGCATAAAATAAAAGCGTTTATAAAGGAGATCACAATATGGAAAGCTTTCTTTTTTTTGTTTTAGCACTCTGTCCAATTCTTTGGTTGATATTCGCTCTGATTATTCTGAAAATGCAAGCTCATAGAGCCAGTATAGGAGCCTTTATCATTGCTTTAGTAATTGGTTTAGGAATATTTCAAATGAACATTTATGATGCCTTTTTAGCTTCTCTTGAAGGTGTTGCCATGGCTTTTTGGCCTATTATTTTGGTCATTATTTCAGCTGTATTTACTTATAACTTAACTGTTTATTCAAAATCAATGGCAATCATACAAAAAATGCTGACATCTGTCAGTGATGATATGCGTATTCTGGTCCTTTTGATTGGTTGGTGTTTTGGAGGCTTTTTGGAAGGAATGGCTGGTTTTGGAACAGCTATTGCTATTCCTGCAAGTATGCTTGTAGGACTTGGATTAAACCCTATCACAGCCATTCTTGTCTGTCTGATTGCAAATGGTACACCTACTCCTTTTGGATCTATTGGAATTCCTTGTGTAACACTGGCTAATTTAGTAGGATTGGATCAAGCGAACATTGCTTTTGCCTATTCACTTCAATCTTCAATCTTTATGTTTGCTTCACCATTTTTAATGGTTATTCTTTGCGGACAATCTTTTAAAAGTCTTAAAGGAATGATACCCATTACACTGATTGCTTCCCTGTCTTTTGTTTGCCCAACACTTCTCGTTTCAAAGTATCTCGGCGGTGAATTAGCTGTTGTGACTGCCAGTGTTATTTCTCTAATATTTACTTTTGGATATGCACATTTTAATAAAAAAAGACATGTCACACCTGAAAAGTTTCAGATTCTTGTTGAAAAGAGTCAAAATAAAATATCTCTTAAAAGTGGACTTAAGGCATGGTCAAGTTTTATTTTGATTTTTATATTTCTTCTTTTAACAAGTAAGCTTGTCCCATTTATTCACGAACCGCTCAGTGCTGTCAAAACAACTGTGAAAATATATGAAAATTATACATTTACTTGGATCAATACTCCAGGTGTACTGATTTTTATATCTGCTCTTTTGGGTGGCTGGATCCAGGGCTGTCGTTTTCATGATTTTGCGATTGTATTGAAAAATACAATCATACAAATGTCAAAAACAATTATCACAATGCTTGCAGTTCTTTGCTGTGCTAAAGTGATGGGTTACAGTGGAATGATTTCTGCCATTGCCGATTTCTTTGTATCATCACTGGCTCAGTTTTATCCTCTGGTAGCTCCGCTAATAGGATGTATTGGAACCTTTGTTACAGGAAGCGGTACTAGTTCATCTGTTCTCTTTGGTAACGTACAGCTGCAAGCAGCGAATGCTATCGGTGCAAATCCTAATTGGCTTGTAGCAAGCAATCTTTTAGGTGTGGCAGCAGGCAAAATGATTTCTCCACAAAGTATTGCTATTGGTTGTGCTGCTGTAAATATTCAAGGAAAAGACGGAGAAATATTATCGAAAATATTTAAAGTTGCTTTTGTCTACTTATTATTGATGGCGATAATTGTTTTCTTTGGAATTTCCTTATATGAATCCATCATATAAATAACAAACAAATGAAACAAAAAAAGGATTGAGTTTAAATTGATCTCAATCTTTTTTTTACGAAAAAACCTCCAAAGGTATTTAGCTTTGAAGGTTTAACAATTTAACTTTATAACAATGGGTCAATAGTGTCCTGAATAATAGCCAATAGATTATCACATGAAGCATCAAATTTAGCTTGATCAACTTCATTAAGCGGCAAATGGACAATTTCACGAATACCTGTTCTATTTACAATTGAAGGAACACCGATATATAAGCCCTGTTTTCCATACTCATTATTCTGATAGGCTGATACTGTCATGATCGCATTTTCATTATTTAATATTGCATGAACAAGTCGATTAAGTGATAGTCCAATTCCATAATAGGTTGCTTTTTTCTTTTCAATGATTTCATAAGCAGCATTACGAACATCTTGATAAATCTGTAATAAATCACTCAAGTCTTTCCCTTTTTCATCCAAAAGTTCCAATAATGATTTGCATCCAATGTAAGCATGCATCCAAGGAACGAATGAAGAATCTCCATGTTCACCCATGATATAGGCATGAACATTTGTAGAATTCACATCCAGATATTTTGCCACCATATATCTCAAACGTGCTGTATCTAATAATGTACCGCTTCCAATAACTCTCGTATGAGGAAATCCGGTTACCTTCTGAGCAACATAAGTCATTAAATCAACAGGATTGCTGGCAATAATCATGATTCCCCTAAATCCGCTCGCCTTAATCTGTTCACAAATACTTTTCATGATTTTAGTGTTAATTGCTGTTAATTCCAAACGAGTTTGTCCAGGCTTCTGGGCAGCACCAGCTGTAATAACAATGATGCTTGCATCAGTACAATCAGAATAATCACCAGCATAAATTTTCATTTTGCTGGCAGCATATGGAAGTCCATGGGAAAGATCCATAGCCTCTCCTTCTGCTTTTTCTTTTGCGACATCCACTAAAACCAATTCATCAATTCCAGGTTGAGAAAGCAATGAATAGGCAAAGCTCATTCCAACAAATCCGGTACCAACTAATACAACTTTTCGATTATCAATATTTTTCATTAGATTCATCTCCTTATAAATTTATTATACAATCTTATTTCTTTTCTTTGCAAGAATTTTTATTCTTCTTTTATTCTTAAATTTGAATCTGTTATATGATATGATTCATTTATTTTATCTAGATGATAAAATTATTGAAAATAAACTTGTAACATTTTCAAAATATGGTAGAATAGTTCAGAAAGAAAGGAAGTATGATTTAAATGGAAAAATTGACACAAAATCAATACGCAGAAATTATTCAAAAGAAAAAAAATGAAGCTCATTCAATGCAATGGCTTTTTATCGAAATGAATGCCAAAGAATTAATGGAAGAATGTGAACCTGGAGTAAGAAACCAGACGGTATGCTGTAAAGCAATTTTAGATGCTTTACTGGAAGGTGACCGTATTCTAATTTGTCCAAAAACAAAAAATAAGTGCGGTGGTGCATTAACAGTTCGTTATTATACAGATAATCTTTCTCCAGAAAGAAAAAAATATACAAGTGAACCAAAAATTTAACAGCGATCAAATCGCTGTTTTATTTTTGAATTAGTTTCTTATATACTTCAAAGGTAGCATAAACATCCCCAAGTGCACGATGAGCCTGGTTGTTTTGTACATCAAAAAATTGACATAGCGTAACTAACTTATAGTTTTCACAATGAATGAGTTTTCTTGCCAGTTTCATTGTATCCATTAACTGATTATCAAATACAAGTCCTAATTCCAGGTTAGATTGAAATTGAATAAACCCCATATCAAAACTGACATTATGGCCAAGAATAATATCATCACCTAAAAAGTCATATAAGGCTATCAAAGCATCACTAATTTCAATTCCCTCATGTTGTACCATTTCATTGGAAATGCCTGTTAAATAACTTATAAAAGGTGTTATAAAGCGATGAGGATCAACCAATACTTGAAATTCATCAATCACACAATGATTTCTTACCTTGATGCATCCAATTTCTATAATAGTATCTTTATATTTCGATAGCCCAGTGGTTTCAATATCAAGTACACAATAATTAGCAGGATAATTCATAAATCTATAATATCAAAAAAAAAACAGTATTTCTACTGGTTAATTTATAAATGGCTGGGGTAGCTGGATTCGAACCAACGATACAGGAGTCAGAGTCCTGTGCCTTACCGCTTGGCCATACCCCAAGGTGCTTTATTATTCTACACTGTTTTTAATAATATTGCAACCTTTTTTTAAAAATTTTTCTACTTTAATTCAAACAAATCTTTTGGTACAGAACAAATTGGGCATGTATAATCATCACCTAACTGATCAAAAGGAATTTCTCCATCATACACATATCCACAAATTGAACAAACCCATTGTTTCTTTTCGCTCACATTTTCATCAACAATATGAGTTGGAGCATTTTTTGGAGACTTACCCTTGATAACTTCATGATAATATTTGTAAGTCATTGGAGTTCCTTGATTTAATACATTTCCATCAATTACTTCACCAAGAAATACTGTATGAGTCGGTGTTTCCATGGTATTAATAACCTTACAGATCAAATAACCCAAAGTATCTTTTAATACTGGCATATTTTCAACTAATTCATAACGAACCTTTTCAAATTTATTGGTATCTTTACAGCTTTTAAACCCAAATGTACCTATTAATCCTGCATCAATATTTTCTTGAAGAATATTAATTGCAAAATACCCGCTTTGAACAATTGCAG
>CAMEIZ010000038.1 GCA_945919165.1 uncultured Traorella sp. | reverse complement strand
TTAAAACCGTTCTTAAGCCCAACGGATCAATGCCCCAGCCCCATTCGCTCGCATCAATATGAGGATTACTTAAAGCACCATCTTCATTCACACCATAGTTTTTCATACTCTCTTGTGAAGCACAAATTGTATAGTAATATGAAATCGCTAAAAAATCAGCTGTATTTTCTTTTAATACTTTTTCTTCTTCAGCAGTTATATCTAAATGAAACCCTTTTTCATGGAAAAAACGAATTGCATAACCAGGATATTCCCCTCGAATCAGCAAATCACTATAGAAATATTCCATTTGATTTCGTTTCATATTGGCTAAAACATCTTCCGGTTTACATGTTAAAGGTTCACTTAGTCCATCATATACCATCATTCCAATCATAAAATTTGGATTGATTTCATGACCGATTTTTGTTGCCATGGCACAAGCTGTACATTCATTATGTATTCCCTGAAATTTTGCTTCCCATAGATTTTCAACTTTATCAGCAGGTATTCCAAGATGATTGAATGATTCATGATGAATTAAATTAATTTGGTTAACTAGAATCCAGTATTTCACTTTGTTTTTATAACGTTCAAAAACTGTTTTCGCATATCTGACAAACAAATCAATTGTTTCTTTAGAATACCAGCCATTATATTTCAATGCGATATTTAAAGGCATTTCATAATGTGATAAAGTGATCAGCGGTTCCATGCCATTTGCCAGTATTTCATCAATCAAATCATCATAGAACTGCAGTCCTTCTTCATTTGGAACTTCATCATCACCATTAGGAAAAATTCTAGCCCAATTGATACTGGTTCTGAATGAATTCATTCCTGTTTCAGCTAAAAGCTTTAAATCACTCTTATAGGTGTGATAAAAATCAATAGCATAGCGTTTAGGATAATAGCCTTCTTTATCCTTCAAAGCAAATTCTATATCTGCTGTGGTCGTTTCTTTATTTGATTTCTTTTTTAAATCTCCTTTATCCTGAACCTTTAAAATATCAGCGACGCATAAACCTTTACCGCCTTCCTGATAAGCTCCTTCCGCTTGATTGGCAGCAATTGCTCCTCCCCAAAGAAAGTTTTCAGGGAATCCCTTTGGCATTTCTTTCATATTGTCCTCCTACAATTCTTCACCATTTGTTTTGATTACATTTTGATACCAGTAGAATGAATCTTTACGAATTCTTTTTCCGGTTCCGTTTCCTCGATCATCCTGATCGACATAAATATATCCATAGCGTTTGCTCATTTCTCCCTGAGAACAGCTGATAATATCAATAGGTCCCCATGAAGCATAGCCAAATACTTCTACACCATCCAAAATAGCTTCTCTCATTGCTTCAATATGTGCTCTTAAATAGCTGATACGATAATCATCATGAATTGTCCATCCACAACTTCATCCAATGCACCCAGTCCATTTTCCGCAATAAACATTGGCATGTGATAGCGATCCCAGTATAAATTGAGTGAATTTCTGAAACCGATTGGATCAATCGCCCATCCCCAGATTGATTTTTCAAGATAAGGATTTGGTATTGGCCCTTGTTCTTGGGCATTTTTTGCTTTTGTATGATAATAAGAAAAGGATAAGAAATCAACGGTATTCTCTTTTAACAATTCTTCCTCTTCCTTGGTTATTTCTACATGGATATGATGATCCTTGAAATAACGTAACGCATAGCCCGGGTATTCTCCATGAATTAAAACATCACTGTAAAAGTAAACACTCATCTGCATAAACTGTGTATTCGCAAATACATCCTTTGGATCACATGTCGCATAATAAGTGGCATCATCTCCTAGCATCATTCCGATTTTCATCGAAGGATCAATTTCATGCGCAATCTTCTTTGCCATGGCACTTGCAACCAGCTGATGATGAGTTGCCTGATATTTAGCACTGTCCCAATCATCAAATTCATCTTCCAACATGCCTAAGGATGCAAACTCACCCCATCCGCCTAATGAATTAATCTGATTAAATACGATCCAGTATTTTACCTTGGAATGATAGCGTTCAAATAGAACCTTGCAGAAATGAATAAAACAATCCAATACTTTTTTTGAATACCAACCGCCATATTCACTGATTAAATGAATCGGCATTTCATAATGTGAGATTGTCATAACTGGTTCAATGCCATCTTTGATCATTTCATCCAAAAGATCATCATAGAATTTTAATCCTGCTTCATTTGGTTCATCTTCATCACCATTTGGGAAGATTCTTGTCCAGTTAAATGATGTACGAAAGCACTTAAAACCCATTTCTTTCATTAATGCCAAATCTTCTTTATAGGTATGATAAAAATCAATTCCTTTTCTTCTTGGATAATAGTTTGTCATATCCTGACTAGCTTTCAGCATTTCTTCTTTGGTATGTTTAAATCCGACTACTTTAGTGCGGCTATATTCTAATGGCAATTCTTCAATATCTGCCATGGAACATCCTTTTCCATCAACATTCCACGCTCCTTCGCACTGATTGGCAGCGACAGCACCGCCCCATAAAAAATCCTTTGGAAATCCATTTGGTACTTGTTTCATAATTCTCCTTCAATATAGGGCAGCTTTTATGCTGCCCCTGATATTTATTAATCTAAATCTTCTCCGTTTGTTTCAATGACCTTTTTATACCAGTCATAGCTATCTTTTTTGATACGTTTTGCGCTTCCTTTACCATAGTCATCAATATCAACATAGATAAAGCCATAACGTTTGCTCATTTCACTTGAAGAGCAGGAAACGATATCGATTGGGCCCCATGCATAATAACCTCTTAAATCAACACCGTCTTTGATTGCTTCTTTCATCTGCTCAATATGCTGGCGATAGAATTCAACACGGTATGGATCATGAATGGTTCCATCACTTTCCAGCTTGTCATAGTAACCAGAACCATTTTCAGTAATATAGATAGGTTTTTGATAACGATCATAGAAAGCATTCAGCATGTAACGAAGACCGAGCGGATCAAATGTCCAACCCCATTCATTCGCAGGCAATTCCATATTACGATATACTTCATTACCATTTTCAAAGTGTTTCTTATCGCAAACTCTTGTATAATAGTAAGAGAATGAGAAGAAATCACATGCGTTGCTTAAATCTTCTTCATCATGTTCACCGAATTCTACATGAATGCCGCGATCTTCAAAGAAGCGGAACGCATATCCCGGATATCTTCCTCGTAATAATACATCTGAATAGAAGTATTCCATTTGATTGTGCTGAAGAGTAGCCAGCTGATCTTCAGGCTTGCAAGTTGCTGCATATGCAGGACCTCCGCACAGCATCATACCAATCTGCATTTCAGGGTACTTTTCATGAGCATATTTTGTTGCTCTTCCACAAGCAACCATTTCATTATGAACACCCTGATATTTAGCACTCTGCAAATCATCAACTTTATCTTCGGCAATTCCTAAATGATTAAATGATTCATGTCCAATCAGATTAATCTGATTTACAATGATCCACAGTTTTACTTTTCCAGCATAACGATCAAAGACTGTCTTGCAATATCTTTCAAAGAAATCAATCACTTCTCTTGAATACCATCCATTATAGTGAGTAGTTAAATATAATGGCATTTCGTAGTGAGAAATCGTAATCATTGGCTCCATGCCATTCTTAATGATTTCATCAATCAATTCATCATAGAATTTCAATCCTGCTTCATTTGGTTCAAGTTCATCACCATTTGGATAGATACGTGCCCAATTGATACTTGTTCTGAAAGTTTTCAAACCTAAACCTGCTAAAAGCTTTAAATCTTCTTTGTAAGTATGATAGAAATCAATTCCCCATCTTTTTGGGAAAACTCTGCCATCTCCATGTCCGGCTTTCATCGCTTCTACCACATATTTGCTATCTAATTCATCATTATATTTTTTCTGGATATCAATATCATCACGGAACTCATTAATATCGGCAACACACATTCCTTTGCCGTCTACATCATAAGCACCTTCTAACTGATTGGCAGCAACTGCACCGCCCCATAAAAAGTCTTTTGGAAATCCTGATGGAACTCTACTCATTTTTTTTCTCCTTTGTTTTCTAAAAGAAAGGATTTCTACTTTAAAGCAGAAATCCTAGTGTTTCTATTTCTCTAAAGCAGATAATCTTGATTCATAAGCCTTAAAGATCTTCAGCAGCTGTTTTGCAATGTTGATTTCACTGTAAATCGTCATCAGTGTATCCTGTGCATGAGCAAACAGCAAAGAATATTCGCTTTCTTCACCACGGGTTTCTCCCTGAATGGCATCTGTCTGCACTTTGTGAGCTTCTGTGATCTTAGCCTGAGCTTCCTTCATTTTTTCTTCTGCTTTTTCAAAGTCTGATTCAGCAATAGCATCTAATGCTTGCTTGCAAGCAACTCTTGCGTCTCCTGCATGCAGAATAATCTGCATTGCGTTTTGTACAACTGCTTCAGTTAACATAATTTTTCCCTCTTTTCAATTCAATTATTTTTTGTCTGCAGCTTCTTCTTCCAAGCACTGTTTGTCATATACTTTAACAAATGGGTACCAGATAGCGGCAGCTACAACGAATGTTAATAATACGAAGATAACAGCTAATAAACTTCCCTGAAAAGAAATCCAAGTAGAAATTGGATATGGGCAATACCAAAGATCAAACTGAATTGTTGGAATTGGAGCAAAGGCAATAACTTTACAAGCAATCCAAGTAATAGCAGGAATCACGATACCTACAATCCACATAGGAAGCATCATGATTGGGTTCCAAGCGATGCAACCGAAGATAACTGGTTCATTGATGTTGAACAGACCTGGAGCTAAGCAAGCTTTACCTAATGCTTTCATTTTGTTTGATTTACATGCAAACATCATTAAGATAACCAGAGGGAATGTACAAGCAATACCACCCCACCACATGTAGCAAGTATAAATCAATGTTTCAGTAAACATATTTAAGTTAGCAACAGTTGCAGTTCCTGCAGCAGCTAAAGCCAAGTTTTCAGCGATACTAGCTAATTTAACTGGTTCAGTAGCTGGAGTTAAACACCAAGAAGAAATACCCATTGAGTAAATGAAGCAGATGAAGAAGTTAACAAGGATGAATCCATACCAAGTATTGCAGATGCTCTGTAATGGCATGAATAAACCAGTAACGATCTGATATAAGTTAACGCCTGCAACCTGAACTAATAAGAACATACCGAATACGATTAATCCGATTGGTAATAATGCATCAAACCACTGACGTACGAAATCAGGAATTACACTGTCTTCTTTGAAGAATGAGAATTTTCCAAACAAGTTAAATACGATACATACGATTACTCCTGTAATCATAGCACAGAACATTCCACCAGCACCGAATGCGCTAGATCCAAAACCTACTGTAGCTTCAGCTTCAAGTTCTGGAGTGATAGAAATGAAGTAAGTAACTAAACCAGTGCATCCAGCAATGATTCTTTGTTTACGTAAACGTTTCTTTTCACAGAAGTTGAAAGGTACTAAGAAAGCAACGAATACAGATACCATACCCATTGTCCATCCAAATGGAGTCCAGAATGTGAATGGTAATGTTAAGTAGTTTTCAAGAACTGCTCCTACGCAGAAGATAGATCCTAACAAAATGAATGGCAGAATCTGAATCATCGTATCTTTTAATGTCGTGATCCAAACATTGTGATTGATTTTCATCATCTTTGGCGCGAAACTAGTTTCTAGCCAGCTAATTAATTTGTTCATATTTTTTCTCCTCTTTTACTGAATTTTTACTGAAATAATTCTATAAGCCCATTTCTTCTTTTAAGTGAGCAATTGCTTTTTCACCATTTAAGGTAGCATAATAGTCACTTCTCATTAAAATGATCTTAGCCTGGTCGCCATAGTATTCAGTTAATTCTTCAATGGCATATTCCAAGTGTGGTCCTACCATGATGACATCAGTTTCATCAATGTAGTTTTCAATTTCTGATTCGCTTCTTGCTTTAATGTCAGCATCAAGTCCTGCTGCAGAAGCTGCTTTTCTCATGTTGGCTGCCATAAATCCTGAACTAGCACCAGAACCGCAAACCAGTAATACTCCTAACTTTTTCATGAAATCTTTTTTCCTTTCTATTTTTTTGAGCGCTCCGTCTTTTGACGAGTCTATTATCTTAAATTTGTTTTTTCTTTTCCACTCAACTTTTGCACACCGCCCGTGCAGATAATTTGTTGCCCCTGGGGGATGCAAAAAAATATTGGATATCCATTGCTACAATTGTTAAGATAAATATGATATGATTTACTAAGAATAAAGCGATTATAAGAACGGGAGGCATCATGAAACCTCAATCAAAAAAACTAATTCGTTTTCTTATGGATTCTTCTCCAATGACAGCTGCCGTTTTAGCAGATAAAATGGAAGTATCCATCAGAAGCATAAAAAACTATGTTCATGATATCAATGAAGAATGTCCTTCGGTGATCATTTCTTCCAATGAGGGTTATCACATTGACCGCTTAAAAGCCAGTGCCCTTTTAGAAAATCAGCAAGATCTGATTCCCCAAACCTCAGAAGAGCGTTGTATATATATTATATCAAAACTGCTTAACCATAATCGCTACGAAAGTGTCAATGTTTACGATTTATGTGATGAAATGTATATTTCATTATCGACACTTAAAAATGAATTAAATAAAGTAAAAAGAAGACTTCATAAATATGATCTAGAATTAGTCAATAAATCTGACATGATTTCTGTTGATGGCCTTGAAAAAAACAAACGTAAAATGCTGAGTACCATTCTCTATGATGAATCAAATATTAATTTTATCAATCTTGAATCGCTTCAGAAAACATTTGTTGACATTGATATTGAATTTATCAAAAATACGATTCTGGAAATTTTTGATAAATATCATTATTTTATCAATGACTATTCGTTAATCAATTTAGTTTTACATGTCACCATTTCAATTGATCGTATTCGAAACGGCAATTTCAATAATCAGGACATCGATCAACTTCCGGGAGTTAAGCTTCATGAATTCGAATTAGCTCGTGAAGTTGCTTTTCGCTTGGAAGAAAAATTTCAAATACAATACAGTAAAGCTGAAATTTATGAAATGACTTTATTGATCATATCACGAGCAACTACCATTAACTATAAAAGCATTAATGCCGATAATCTTACAGAATTTATTGGTGCTGACTGTTTAAATCTGGTCAATACACTGATTCAGGATATTAATTCCTTTTATTATATTGACTTAAGTGAACAAGAATTTTTAATACGTTTTGCTTTGCATATCCGTAATCTTCTGGTCCGTTCCAGAAATAATTATTTCAGTAAAAACCCATTAACAGAAGGAATTAAAACAAGCTGTCCATTGATTTATGATATGAGTGTCAATCTCGCCCAAACGATCAAAGAAAAAACAGGCATTTCAATCAATGATGATGAAATTGCCTACATTGCCTTTCATTTAGGAAGTACTCTGGAAGCTCAGAAAAATCTGACAGCTAAAATTACAGCTGTCCTCTATTGTCCAAATTATTATGATTTGAATCTAAGAATCACCGACAGCATTAACCAGTATTTTTCTAATGATTTATTAATCACCAACATCATTACTGATGAGAGTGATTTGGACAAGGTTGAAAACAATGACTTGATTATCACGACGATTCCTTTACTAAGAATCAGTTCCACACCTGTCATACAGGTCAGTATCTTGATCAATGACACAAATCGCCGTATGCTGTCAGAAAAAATTGAAGAACTCAGAAAAACCAAAAAACGAAATGAATTTGAAAAATATCTTCGCGAATTGATCGTTCCGGAATTCTTTGAACACCGCAATGGTATTCAAAACGAAAAAGAATGTATTCATTATATGGTACAGAAAATGACTTATCTTGGGTATGTTGATCCTTCTTTTGAAGAAGAAATTCTCGAGCGTGAACAGATTTCCACTACTGCTTTTGGAAACTTTGCGATTCCACATGCCATGAAAATGTATGCCCATAAGACCGGTATGAACATTTTAATCAGTGATGAGCCAATTTTATGGAAAGATCATCCCGTTAATTTAGTTTTAATGATGTGTTTTAATCGAAATGAACGCTATATCTTTAATGAAATCTATGATCCGATTACAATGATTTTGAGTGAACCGGAAAATGTCAAAAAAATCCTCAAAAGTCAAAACTACGAAGAATTTATTACAACCTTTATCAATTTATTATAAATCAAAGCATCAGCCTTGTGAGCTGATGCTTTTAATGTTCTTTTTCTGAATGAATAACGGCTCCTGTTTTGGCATTTATTTTGACTTCATATTCTTTACTGCCAACATAAAATTCAACTTCATATATGATTGTATCATGCTCTTGATCCAGATGAATTTTAAGATTTTTTACATCCGAAGCAGAAACTTTCATATATGATAAGGCAATATTTTTAGCTTTGCTTTCACCAATATATGAAGCATCTTGTCCAACGTTTTCATCTTCTTTTTCAGCCTGAAGAATTGTACCGTTTTCAGCCTGAATTTTATATTCATATTCCGTGTTGCCTACCATAAATTCAATTTCATATACAGCTTGACCATGATGAGCTTTTAGTTCAATCCAATACTTATCTATTTGATTTTCACTCACTAACGCATGATTTAATGCAATTTCTTTGGCTTTTGATTCACCGATATAAGAAGAATTACCTAAAATCACATCGTGTTCATCATCTTCTAGTTCAGAGTGAGTATGCACCACTTCACCTGTTTTCGCATTGATATCAATATCATATTCAAGACCTTTAACTTGAAATTCTACTTCATAGATCATTAAACCCATTTCGTAATCTATTTCAATTTCTAAATGACTGATTTCATTTTCGTTGACTTTCACATATTGAAGTGCAATTTCTTTTGCCCTTTCTTTACCAATATAGTTTTTATCACTAGCATTACCATTTGAGGATACATGTTCAAGAGTCGAAGAATGAGCAAGTAAATTAAGTTCATGAATCGTTAATTTGGCAAGACTATCAAATGAGTAAAGAGGATTTGCCACAATCAAATTCTGAATAAATTGAGCTTTCCCTACTGTAATACCATATGTTTCTGCAAGTTTTCTTAATTCATCATCGTTTTCTATGCTCAGGCTTAACACAGCACCGTCAAAATGGTTTGAATTGATCAATGCATATATTTCATCACTTAATTTTTTCTGAAGCTGAGCTGTTTTTTCAGGATCATGATTTTCAACACTAATTAAAATGGAATTAGCTAAATCACTTAAGTATCCGTTTTGAATCATGGAACCAATTAAAGCATTCACTGCAACATTCATATCACAGCCCTTTAAATTCATATCTCCAATCACAATTTCTCCATCTTCATTCAATGCCTTTACTTCTAAAACACGATCTTGGTCGTTTGTTTTAATTTCAATACTTGGATTAACATCAAAGGCAATAGTCGTTACCGCTTTGTAATAGCTCTGATAAAAATTAAATCCTAATACTCCTGTAAATGCCAGCATGATTATAGCAGCATATACAAAGCCTTTTATCCAAGGGTTCTTTTTTTCTTCTTTCATCATGATATATCCTTTCTCTTTTTCACAATCAGAGAGTACTGATTCCAGAACATCTGGAACTTGAACATTTGAAAATGCCTGTTGAATTCTTTTTTCCACTTCATGTTTTTTCATTTTACTTCTCTCCTTTCGCAAAGCTTTTCTTCAGTTTTTGTATTGCACGATGATATTTTGAAAGAACATTTCCTAGTGTAAGATCCATCATTTGAGCAATTTCACGATGTTTAAATCCGCTCACTGCATGGAGCCACACAATTTGCTGTTCTTCTTCATTCAACTGCTTCATAAAATCTCTGATTGTCAGTTTATCTTCAATTGAAAGATTATTTTCCCATTCTTTTGATATTTCATAATCATCATAGGGAATTGCTATAGTTCTGGTTTTTTCACGCATTTTTAATAAGCATAGATTTCTGGCAATTGTCATCATCCATGCCAGCGGCCGGCCAAATGAGTGATAATTCTGAACAGAATGAAAAAGTGTCACATAAAAATCATGGAGCACATCTTCAGCATCATGTCTGTTCTTCAGCATGGAAAGAATAAAGCCATAAATAAGACAACTTGTCATTTGATAGATTTCGGTTAGTGCAGATTGATCCTGTTCTTTCAGCAGGTTTAAATATTGATCTAAAACAAGATCATCAATATTTGTCGTAACACTTTGATTGATAACGTCCATATCCTTTATCCTTTCATCATACTATTACATGAATCTAGTATTTTATTGCATTGAATTTCATTTTATCACTTTTTTTACATAGATTCTTTAAATTCTGCAAAATCTGATTAAAATTTGATATAATGAGAAAAAGTGAGGAAATTATGCTTGAAATTTATTTAGTAAGACATGGACAAACATTATTTAATGTTAAAAAGAAAATTCAGGGATGGTGTGATTCACCTTTAACAACCCAGGGAATTCTTCAGGCACAGGCCTTAGGCATTGCCTTAAAGGATATTGATTTTCAGGGTATTTACTCTTCTACCAGCGAAAGAGCAATAGATACCGCTTTGTTGATCAAGGGAAATAGAAAAATTCCTTTTCAATCAATGAAAGGCTTGAAGGAAATAAATTTTGGTAACCTTGAAGGGGAAAGTGAAGCCATTTTAACTGATATCGTACAAATGGTCAGTGATGGTTTTGAAAATGGTGAATCAAAAGAGATTGTTGCGAATCGAATGCTGGATTCTTTTAATCAAATCAAAGAGAAGCATCATAGTGGAAAAGTACTTGTTGTTGCCCATGGAGGATGCATTATATCTGTCATTGAAAAAATTGATCCTGAAGCTGCGAAAAAAATTTTTAAATCAAAAGGAATTGATAACTGTTCCGTTTCCATTATCACATATGATAATGAATGGCGTATTCAGTCAGTCAATCAGACTAAATATCGTGATCAAGGACTAAGAGTGCTGCAACAAAAATCACAATAAGGCAATCCTTATTGTGATTTTTTATTTTAAAATTTTCATATTAATCTACAGAATCGTAAAATTAACAACTAACATTACAATATATACAAGAATTCCTATAAAAGAAACAAGCAGTACTTTTTATTTTTGGTTTCATCATGCAAAACAGATGCAGCAATCGAAAAACCACTGCTTAACACAAATGGAATCATGATCGCCAATAGTTTTGGCATTGTTCTATAATGTGATTCATTTAAAGTGATTTGTGTGATAACTTCATTGGGAAGTACGACATAAGATACAATTGCAAGAGCAATCGATAAACATATCAATAATACCGGAATGATCTTGTTTTTCATTTTCATCACCTTCTTATATTATAGCATTTTTATTTACCGTTCAAAAGATGAATATAAAACATCTTGTATATAAACATAGTTTGAATTGTTATCATTGATGATTTCGATCAGCTGATTCTTCTTGACAAAAGCACTGTAGCCTTTAATTTCAACCTCATGATTTTCAGCTTCTTTGAGTTTTTCACTGTAATACTCATAGCGCCCATGTTCCGTTAGATTATCAAATGACATTATTTTCAGAAATTCTGAATGATCCAACATCACATGTAAGTAAGACATGTAATGTGTATAAATTTTATCACTGCTCATACTTGTCAATTCATATTCCGGATACTTTTCATTCAGTCTTTCATTATCGTAATGAAACATGGTTTTTAGCGGAATACCGAAGTATTTATTGTGATCTAAATCTATCAAAGCAAACGTATACTCATATTTGATCAAGTTATCTTCATTCCACTCATCTAATTTAATCGGATTTCGATAAGTAACATATACTTCAAAAATACTGGAATCCGGCATTAAGACTAATTCTTCCAGATAATCATTTTTAGCTTCATTTTGATAGTGAGATACCATATAGTCATCTATTTGCTCATTTACATATTGACTGCCGTAGCGAATAGGTGAAATTGAATATTTTGATTTTTTCAATGTAATTGTATTTAAATTATCACCAAATGATCGCTCTGAGAACGTGCTCTTAATGGCTCCTTCAGTTTCATAACAGCCAAATCCTTTTGATTCAATATCCCAGAATCCATCAACAAACATATTCGGATAATTCATTGAAATATACGTATTCATGAGAAAGTGCTGCATAATGGCATAATTATTTTGATACTCATCATTGAAAATTGAAATATCTTCTCTATATGGATTATACTGAACATATTGTATTCCTGCATGAATGGCATAGATTCCTCCAAGTATCAGCAAAATAATCACTAATACAATAGACATTGTTTTTTTGTATATCTTCTGATTAATCTTTTTAGTGATATTGATGGATGGACTGGTTTCTTCAAGCTTCAGCATTTCTTCAAATTGATCTTCCTTCATAAATAACCTTCCTTTTCTGCTAATTTCTTTAGCTTTTTTTTCGTTCGATATCGTATTGTCCTAATAGAATCAACAGATAAATGTAAATATTCCGCAATCTTTTCATCACTTAAATTCAGCTGTATTGTCAGTAATAAAACACTTCTTTTCGGTTCTTCCAATTCATAAATCTTCGTATACATCCACCGTTTTCTTTCATCATGAATCATTTTTTCTAACTGAGAAGAATCAAAATAAGATTCGATTGGATAATCTACTATTCTTTTCTTTTTTTTGTATTCATTGATAAATTGATTTTTCAGCACAACTAATAACCAATTTTTAAATGCTAATATAAGAGTGTACAAAAATGATCATTTAAAAATGTACAAAA
>CAMEIZ010000037.1 GCA_945919165.1 uncultured Traorella sp. | reverse complement strand
TATTCAATTTGGTTTATCATGACTGTATCATTCTGCCTTGGCCAATGGATCATTTTGAAGGATGTGAAGATTATATGCTGTATGCATTATTAAATGGCGGAGCTGCCTATGTGGATAAGGATGGTGCTTATCCGGATACTGATGGTGCTTTTTCAGATGAAAAAAAACGACAGCTGGAAAAGGAAATAGAACGCTATCAACTTGTTAGTGATCTACAAAAACGTGTTGCCAAACTTGAAATGATCGATTTTGGCTTTCTGGATGAGGATGCAAAGAAACAGTATTCTGTATTTGAAGATGGTACGCGTGTGGAAATTGATCTTCATCAGAATACTTATCAAATTATTATGGAAAGGAAGAATATATGAAAATTATGATCGTTTGTTCATCAAGCTTTTATGATAAAATTCCTGTTATTCAACAGAAATTACTTGACTTTGGATATGAAGTAATATTACCTAACTGCTATGATGATTTTGTGAGTCATGAAGATTATGAAACAAAAACAAAAGAAGAATATGTAGAATTTTTTAAAAAAATGTATCTTGAGAGCAGAGAAAAGATCAGTAAAACTGATGCAGTTTTGGTTATGAATGAAACTAAGGAAAAAAACGGAATAGAGCTTAAAAACTATATTGGAGCTTCAACTTTTTTAGAAATGTATGAAGCCTTCATGCAAAATAAACAGATTTATCTGCTTCATGAAATACCTGATAATCTGCTTACTGATGAAATTAAGGGGTTTGATCCTGTCTTACTTCATGGTGATATTGAAAATATTAAAAGATAAAATTTTTCTAAAAAACTGGAAAGATTTATTCATTTGTGACATAATGATTTTATGGAAAAATTAATTCAACGATATCGTCTTGAGCTGCATATGATATTGAGCATGCTCTTTCTTGAAATTGTCTTTCAATTCAGGATCTTTTCTAATATAGGATTAGATTTTCTTTATCCGTTTCTTTTTGATTTATCTTTTGTTTTTTTTGTGACATTTATCTGTCATCTGTTTCGTTCGCGACAGAATAAACTGATTTATGGAATTATTTTGTTTTTAAGTTGTCTGTAATTTGTTGTTCAGATTATATATTATTATGTTTTTAGAGCTCTTGTCAGCTTTTATTCCATTTTTCATGGTACGGGTAAAGTACTGGGATTTATGAATGATATTATTGCGGCAATTATAAAAAACGTAGGAATGATAGTTTTATGTTTTCTGCCGTTTTTATTGTTTTTGATTTTATTTTGGAAAAAAGAAATTCAGAAATTTAGTATTCGTCATAATTGTGGTTTGATTATCTTGGCTTTAGCTTTTTATCTGGCTGGTTTTTTATCTCTGCTTTTACCTCATAGCGGGTTTGAAACTTCACTTGATTATTATTTGAAGAATGAGCCGACTGAAATTGTCATGCAGCGTTTTGGTGTTATGGTACAGACGAAGAATCAGTTTCGCAACATGGTTGTTTCATTTGAGGATCACTCATTAAAAAAATTTGCTAAATCAAAAGATCAAAGTCTTGAAAGTCAATATGGTTACAATGTTATGGATATTGATTTTGATACTCTGATTCAAAATGAAACGGATGAACAGATCAAAGCCATGCATCGTTATTTCAAAAGTTTAACACCGACTGCTAAGAACGAATACACAGGTATGTTCGAAGGCTATAATCTGATTATGATTACGGCAGAAGCATTTAGTGATTATGCAATTGATGAAACACTGACACCTACTTTGTATAAGATGAAAAATGAGGGCTTTGTGTTCAATAATTTTTATAATCCTCTGTGGGGTGTTTCTACCAGTGATGGTGAATATGTTGCCAATATAGGGCTTTATCCTAAAGTAGGAGTATGGAGCTTTGGAACTTCAGGAAAAAATGCCTGGCCGTTTACGATGGGATGGCAGTTTCAAAAAGCGGGTGTTGAAACGTTTGCATATCATAATCATTATTATGATTATTATGATCGTCATCTTTCACATCCAAATATCTGGAAAAATTATAAAGGCTTGGGAAATGGTTTGGATGTAAAAGCAACGTGGCCTGAAAGTGATTTGGAAATGATTGAAAAAACCAGTGATGAATATATGGGATTAGATCGTTTTCATGCTTATTTTATGAGTGTCAGTGGTCATATGAATTATACTTTCAGTGGCAATATGATGAGCTATAAGAACTATTCTTATGTTAAAAATTTAGATTTAAGTGACCTTTCAAAGGGTTATTTAGCTGCCAATATTGAATTTGACAGAGCTATGGAACGTCTTTTAGCTGATTTAGAGCGATATGGTCAATCAGAAAAAACATTAATTGTCATATCACCAGATCATTATCCATATGGTTTACCAATTGAATGTGTTAAGGAATTATCTAAAAGAGAAATCAAGGATGATTTTGACTTATATAAGAGTGCTTTGATTATTTATTCTCCTTCCATGGAAGAAAAAATTGAAGTAGATACACCTCTCAGCAGTGTTGATATTCTGCCGACAGTTAATAATCTGTTAGGTTTTGAGTATGATTCCAGATTATTAGCGGGTGTGGATGTTTTCTCTGATCAAAAGCCTATTATTGCTCTAGCTGATCACAGCTTTATGAATGAAGAAGTGAAATATGATGTGAAAAGCGGTAAGGTTTACTACATGAAACATCGTGAAGATGACAGTATTGTGAAAAGTCTTTATGAAAGAGTAAATAAGAAATTTGAAATGTCAACTTTAATTCTGGAAAAGGATTATTATCGAAAGGTTATAAAATAATATGGAATCCCTGTGATTTCATATTTTTCTGTTAGTGACTGCTAAAGTATGCTATTATATTTTAAGGTGATAATATGCAAAGTTTATATGATTTTAATTATGAACAGATTCAACAGTTAGCTTTAGACTACGGATGGAAGAAGTTTCGTGGTCATCAGATATTTCAATGGCTTTATCGAAAGCGAGTTTTTCAAATTGATGAGATGAGTGATCTCAGTTTGGACACTAGAGAAAAGCTGAAGGAATCTTTTATCATCAATCCTTGCAAGATTGTAGATAAACAGGTGTCAAGTGATGGTACTGTGAAGTATTTATTTGAATTGTCAGACGGTGCTTATGTAGAAAGTGTTTTAATGATTTATGATTATGGAAAAAGTATTTGTGTAAGTTCACAAGTTGGATGCAATATGGGATGTGATTTTTGTGCCAGCGGTCTGTTGAAAAAAAGACGTGATCTGACAAGCGGTGAAATGGTGGCACAAGTCTTAAGTGTTCAAAAAGAGCTTGATGAAAAAAATGAACGTATTTCTCATATTGTGGTGATGGGAACAGGTGAGCCTTTTGATAATTATGAAAATGTTATGAATTTTGCGGCTACTGTGAATCATGACCGCGGATTAGGTATTGGAGGTCGCCATATCACTATTTCAACATGTGGAATTGTGCCAAAGATTTATGCTTTTGCACAGGCTCATACACAATATAATTTGGCTATCAGTCTGCATGCGCCAAATAATGAGTTAAGAAATCAACTGATGCCTGTTAATAAGGCTTATCCGTTGGAAGTTCTAATGGAAGCTGTGCGCTATTATACGACGCTGAATAATCGTCGATTGACATTTGAATATATTTTATTAAGAGGAGTCAATGATTCAGATGAGCATGCAGCACAGCTGGCTAAATTGATTCATGGTTTAAATGCTTATGTCAATTTGATTCCTTATAATGAAGTAGATGAACATGGTTATCGCAGTGTGGATGTTCAAAGTGCTATGAAATTCTATGATAAGCTCATGAAAAGAAATATCCGTGTTACCATTCGTAAGGAACATGGAGGAGATATTGATGCTGCATGCGGTCAGTTGCGTGCAAAAAAAGAGAAGCAGAGAATGGAGTGAAGGAATGAAGATTTCAGCATTAACCAGTAAGGGACTGGTTCGAAGTAAAAATGAAGATTCTCTTGGATATCGTCTTAAAGATGATGGAACGCTGTTAGCAGTTGTCTGTGATGGTATTGGTGGAAGCAATGCCGGAGATGTTGCCAGTAAATGTGCTGTGGAAACGATTCTGCAGGATTTTGATTCTGCTCAGGCTTTTTCAACTCCAAAGCAGGCCAGTGAATGGATTAAACATGAAATCAATCATTGTAATGATGTCATTTTCAAACTTGCATCTTCAAATAAAAACTATTATGGTATGGGAACGACATTAGCCGGAGTGCTAATGAATAAAACGATGACATTAATCATGAATGTAGGTGATTCCAGAGTATATGGTATGTTTGAAAGATTAGTTTGTTTAACTCAGGATCATAATCTCTTTCAAGAACTTCTGCATTCTGGACAATTAAGTGATGAGGAAATTCAGCTTCAGCCTTCTAAAAATGTTTTGACCAATGCTTTAGGTGTCTATGATAAGGCAAAAGTTGATATTGGATTAGCCAATCAGGATTATGATATGCTGATGGTCTGCAGTGATGGTCTCCATGGCTATGTTCATGAAAATGTTATTCATGATGTTTTACTTTCAAATAAATCTTGTGATGAGAAAGCAACACTGTTAATTCAGGCAGGTATTATTGCCGGAGGTCATGATAATATCTCTGTTATTGTCATTGACAAGGAGGAAATGTAAGATGGCTATGGATTTGTTAGCAAATCGATATAAGATTGTTTCTTCTTTAGGTGAAGGTGGAATGGCAGATGTTTATCTTGCTATTGATACGATTATTAACCGTGAAGTAGCTGTCAAAGTTCTTCGAGGTGAATTAAGCAGTGATCCGGTAACATTGCTTCGTTTTCAGCGTGAAGCAAATGCTGCCAGTAAGCTGAATCATCCCAATGTTGTCCAGGTTTATGACATTGGCACTTATGAAGATAGACATTTTATTGTCATGGAGTATATTCGTGGGAAAACGTTAAAACAGTTGATCCAGCAAAGAGGCGCTTTACATAAGGAAGAGGCTATCAGTATTATGAAACAGCTGTTGAGTGCGATTTTGGAAGCACATAAGCATAATATCATTCATCGTGATATTAAGCCTCAGAATATCCTGGTTAAAGATGATGGGACTGTAAAGATTACTGATTTTGGAATTGCCTTAGCGCATAATGCTGTCCAGCTGACACAAACTGATTCTGTTTTGGGAAGTGCACATTATCTGGCTCCGGAAGCAACACGCGGAGAAGCAGCCACAAATCAATGTGATATTTATTCCTTAGGAATCGTGTTTTATGAACTGTTAAGTGGCAGTGTGCCTTTTACCGGTGAGAATCCGGTTCAGATAGCGATGAAACATTTAACTGAAGAAATACCGAGTATTCGTGATTTTAATCCATCTTTACCACAGTCTATAGAGAATATTATTCTTAAAGCAACTGCTAAAAACAAGCAGTATCGTTATCAGGATGTCAGTGAAATGCTTAATGATGTCGAACATTGTCTTGATGAAGATCATTTGCATGATGAAAAATATGTGTATACACCAGTTTCGGAAAAAAATACAACAACGGTTGTAATGAAATCATATAAAGAAGAAATTTCAGAAAAAACTAGTGAAGAGAAACAGTCCAAAAACATCATTATTGCTGTTTCCATCACGATTCTCACGATTCTTCTTGTCGGAAGTCTTTATTTATCAGGCTTTTTCAGCTACATCAATCAGCCTAAAAAAATTATCGTACCAGATGTCAGAAACCAGGTTGTGGAAGAAGCGACGGCATTGTTAACAGAAAAAGGTTTTACTGTGAATGTCAAAATTCAATATGAAAATAGTGATACTGTCGAAAGAGATCTTGTAATACGTACAAGTCCTGCAATGAACAGTGAATTGTCAGATGGCAGTGAAATAACTTTAATCGTTTCCAAAGGGCCTAGCTTTACTGTACAAAACTATGTTGGAAAAGAAATTAGTGAGGTAAAAGAATTTCTGGAAAATCAAGGTATTGAGGTCATAGTCAGTCGTATTGCCAGTAATGAAAAAACGGGAACAATTCTTTCTCAAGAAGGTCTTTTAGAAGGAGATGTCATAGATGTGACTTCTCGAAAATACCGTATTAGCTTTACGGTGGCAGGACCTCAAGAATTTGTCATGATCAATGTGTTAAATGATTCCATAGAGGATGCGAAAAAGAAGTTGGAAGATTTAGGAGCTGTAGTAGAATTAAAAGTGTTAAGTACAGAGGGAATGAATGAAGAAGAAATCTTGGAATTAAAAAAAGGCGTTGTAATTTCTCAAAGTGTTCAAAGCGGAACATATTATATACAAGAAGAAGGAAAGGTCATCACGCTGAGCTACTATGAATAAAGCAATGATTATTAAAAACATTTCGAATCAGTATGATGTTTTATTTGAAGATGGAAGTATTCATTCATGTATTGCGATGGGAAAAGTACGTCAGGATAAAAAACCGCTTGTAGGAGATCATGTTTTGATAGAGAAGTTTGATTCACAATACGGAATTCAGAAAATATTGGAACGCAAAAACATGCTTTTAAGACCGGCTATCGCAAATGTTGATCAGGCTTTAATCGTCATGTCAGCACGCTGTCCTGATTTCAGTTGTGTACTGATTGATCGTTTGATCTTTTTGATATCATTAGCGGGAATAGAACCCGTACTGTGTGTTACTAAGATGGATCTTATTCAACCTGATGATCCTATTTATGAAGCTATTTCAGATTATGAAAAAAGCGGTTATCGTGTTTATCAAACAGGAACTGATTTTGATGAAACCAAAATCATTGAATGCTTTGAAAATAAAATTACTGTCTTGACCGGTCAAAGCGGAGCCGGAAAAAGCTCCTTATTAAATCGGATCAATCCTGATTTTGAACTTAATACGCAAATAACCAGTAAAGCTTTGGGAAGAGGAAAGCATACAACGCGGCATTGTCAGCTTTTTCCTATCGGGAATGGATGGGTTGCGGATACTCCGGGATTCTCTTCTCTTGATTTTTCCAGAGTGAATTTGTTAGAACTGGCACACTCAATTCCTGACTTTCAGGTTCATGAAGATTGTCGTTTTCGAGACTGTGTTCATCTTGATGAACCGAATTGTGTTATAAAAGAGTATGTGGAAAGGGGACAAATCTCACAAATCCGTTATCAAAACTATAAAGATATTGCTCGTATGATCAAACAAAATAAGAAAGGATATTAACATGAAAACAATCGCAGTAGCACCAAGTGTTTTATCACTTGATTATTCACAATTTGAAAAACAATGTCAGGCATTAAATGATAGTGAAGCCGAATATTTGCATTTTGATGTCATGGATGGCCATTTTGTACCCAATCTGACATTTGGAAGTGATATTTTAAAAGGCTTTAAAAAAGTGTGTCCTCAATTAATTATGGATGTACATTTGATGATTGAGGATCCTTATAGTTTTATTGAATCTTTTGCGAAAGCTGGAGCTGATCTTATTACGTTTCATTATGAAGCAGTAGATCCTGCCAAAATCAGTGAATTAATTGATTATATACACTCTTTTCATATCAAAGCCGGTATATCCATTAAACCTAAAACAGATGTGTCCGTATTGGAACAATGGCTGGATCAATTGGATTTAGTGCTGATCATGTCAGTTGAACCGGGATTTGGCGGTCAGAAGTTTATGTGTGATATGTTGGATAAAGTTCGTTTTTTAAGAAAACAAATTGATGAAAACGATTATCACTGTCTGATTGAGATTGATGGCGGTATTAATCATGAGACTAGTGAATTAGCAAAAAATGCCGGGGTGGATATTCTGGTTGCCGGAAGCTATGTTTTTAAGGGAAATATCCAAGAAAATATTCGTTCGTTAAAATAAGGATGCCTTCGGGCATCCTTATACTTTAAAATGATCTAAAAGATCGATTATTTTCTTTTCATCCGGATCTATATAAATGGCTTTATAACTGGTCATTAAAGCTTGTCCAACGGCTTTTCCTTTCGCTTTTTTCAGATTTCTGATTTGGGTATAGGCAACTGGTACACTGCTGGAATTTTTCTGTTGAGAATAATAACTGGCAAGCATAGCACAGGTTCGAATGGTCATTTCATTTACCTCACCATGCAGTATGACATGGGCACCATGGTAATCAAGGACATGAAACCAGAGGTCTTCTTTTTTCGCAAAATGAAAGGTCAAATAATCATTTTGAAGATTGTTTTTTCCAACATAGATCATATTGTCATCAATTTTTAGTGTCAGATAGTGTGGAGCAGTTTTTTGTTTTACTTTTTTTGTGTTTTTATTTGGCTTCAGATAACCATTTTTTTCTAACTCACTGCGAATTTCTTTCGCATCTTCAAAGCCTGCATAATCCAGCTGTACCTGAAGAAGTGAAAAATATTCAATTTCTTTTTGACATAATTCGATCTGTTTGGCAACTTCATTTTGAGCAGTTTTGCTTTTTTTATATTTCTGATAGTATTTTTTCGCATTATTTTTCATATCAAAGCGAATATCCAAAGGAATATGAATCTTTTCTCCGCTTTCAAAGTCTTCAAGATCAACACTTTCAAGCTTATTTGGATATAAATAACAGTAGCTGTATAAAAGATCACCGTAAATCTTATATTTTTCACAATCATTCGCTTCTTCAAGCGTTTGCTTGAGTTTTTTCATCTTAGCTGAATTGCGATTTAATTCTTTTTTTACCAGTTTGTAGAGATCACCGCTTTGTTCACGAATTCTTTCTTTTTCCTGAGCATGATAATATATGACATCAAAACCTTTCATCAGAGGATAACAGCTGAAGGTTGAATGAAGATGCTTGAGTTCAATACAATGAAACTGATTTTCCTGTTCATAATAATATAAAGAGTTACTTTCATCCAGTTCTTTCATAATATCTGCGAATGTTTCATGATGATGAATTCGATAAATGAATTCTCTGGATAATAGAGGGGAAAAACCATGAAATTGTTTTGTCAGATTTTCATCTTCTCCTATATCCTGAAAGAGAAAGGGATCCTTTTTGTCAAATGCTGTTGGAAGTGTAAATTCCAGTCCAGGAAAAATTGAACGGATGTTGTTTTCAAAAGGAGGAATTCTTTTTTGTGCATCAATAATCTTATTGTTTTCAACCAAAACAAGGTTTGCATATTTTCCCATTAGCTCTACATAAAGGTGATAGGTGTGACGGTCTGTCAGATCATCATAAGCTGTGATTTCTAAGTCAAGAAGTCGATCAAGACCAACCTGAGAGATTTTTACTATATAACCGCCATCAATGTATTTTCGTAACACCATAATGAAATTTGAGGCGTTTAAAGGACTTTTATAATCCTGGGTTGTCAGATTAATACGGTTGTATTGAGAATGAGTAGAAATCATCAGTTTATAGTTCTTTGAATTGTTTCGAAGATGAAATAAAAACTCATGTTCACTGATTTGTGAACATTTATTTATTTTTAGGGGTAACAGTTTTGAAAGCTGCACTTCAAGCTTGTGAAGAAGTAATCCATCTAATGCCATAATGAACCTCCTGTTTGTTGGTTATTATACCACAAAAAGCGAAAACAGAATTGACTTTATCTTAGAATGTACTATAATTTAACATATTAGCGGGGGATACTATGGAAAAAGGATTACTCATTATCATCAGCGGTCCAAGTGGAGTTGGTAAAGGTACAGTACGCGAATACTTCATGAAGGATAAATCATTAAATCTTACTTATTCGATATCAATGACGACAAGAAAGCCAAGACAGGGTGAAGTAGACGGAGTTGATTATATTTTCATCAGCCGTGAGGAATTCGAGAAAAAAATCAAAGAAGGGGAATTTTTGGAATGGGCTGAATTTGTCGGCAATTACTATGGCACCAGCATAAAGCAAGTTGAAAAGCTGAGAAATGAAGGAAAAAATGTTATCTTGGAAATTGAAGTACAAGGGGCAACCATTGTCAGAGAAAAATGTCCGGATGCAATCAGCATCTTTATCATACCACCATCTATGGAAGAATTAGAGAAGCGAATTCGCGGCAGAAGAAGTGAAGCCGAAGAAATCATTCAGCAGCGCTTAGCAAAAGCAGCTCAGGAATTGAAGCTGGTTGGTAACTATAAGTATGTTGTCTGCAACGATGATCCACAGTTAGCTGCGGAGGTCATTGGTTTAATCATTAAGCGTAATCAAAAGTAATGCCTGTTCACACAGGCATTTTTCTGTTAGAATGATAAGGGAGGAAGGATTATGAAAACATGCGATAACTGTAAACGAGTTTTTGAAGACGATATGAGTTTTTGCCCTTATTGCGGAGAAAAATATCATGATTATAAAGATGATATTGAAAATGCTATGGAAAATCTGATGGAAGATGAAACAGAGAAAACAATACCTGTTACAAACAGTAAATCCGAGAAGCCTTTATCTCGAATCAGTCGTCAAAATGAGCTTCATCGTCAAAAAGAAGACGCCTTGCTCAATAAACTGATCCTTGTTTTAATTGTAGCACTCATAGCTGTTTTATTAGCTGGTGGATATTATTTAGCCAAAATATTCTTATCTAAAAATCACACATCAACAATTCCTCCGATTGTGGAAGAAAATAAAGAGGAAAATCATTCAGAAACACAAAATCCTGAAAAAGAAATAGAAGTTTTGCCCCCAAGTGAAGAAATTAAATTGGAAGGACAAGGTAATTTGAAAGTTCAGATTACATCTTTTGATGTATCAAAGCAGGAAGACATGGCACGTATTGATGTGAAATGTGAATCAGATGTTGAAGGTGAAATCTTTCTAAGTGATCATGAAAAATTAAATGTCGGACCAATTCGTTTAAGAAAGGGTAAAAGCAGTTTTTATTTTTTGATTAATCCTTCTTTGGATAAAAAGTATATGATAACTTTCTATAATACAGATAAGAGTGATCATTTTGAGTATACTTTTACAGGGGAACAGATTATAAAGGCCTTAGAAGAATAAAAGACTGAGTTCTCAGTCTTTCAGATATTTTTCAAGTTCTTTAATGACTCCGTCTTCATGATTGGTAAATTCTGAAATAGTTCTTGCTTTCGCAAGAGCTTTTTTTGTACCGTTTTTCATTGTGATACCAATACCGGCTGCCTGAAGGAGTGGTTCATCATTTCCGCTGTCGCCAAAGGCAATGACTTCATTCAGTGTAAAACCATTTTCTTTTGCGATAGTTTCAACAGCATTTTTTTTGGATACGCTGTGATGCGTGATTTCAATTGAAAAAGGATTGACAGGATAAAAAGCAAAATAATCTGGATATTTTTGATTCAGATCCTGAATATATTTTTTTTGATTGATCGGTGTTCCAACTAATGCAATCTTAACAACACCCTCTTGTATAAAAGGCTTTAAATCTTTCGCAAAAACAGATTCATCCAGTAAGTGAGCCGCATAGCTGATTTGTCGCACACCTTTTTTTGAGAGATAATGAAAAGATTTTTGAACACCTTTCATGAAGATTTTTTCAATATGGTTTGTGGAAAGATGGTAAGTATGATGAATACTGATATACTGCATTAAATGATGACGTTTCGCAAGATCGATACACTCATGTGCTAGATTGCTTGGAATCACACCAAAATGACGGATTTTATTCGTGGATGTATCAATTATTTCATAGCCATTTCCACAAACAACATAACCATGATATTGGGATAGCTGCAGTTGTTTGGCAAATTTTTCGATTTCTTTATAATAGCGACCGCTTGCTAGAGTAACCAGATAACCTTTTTTCTGATAATCAATTAAGGCGTTCACACTTTTTTCAGAAATGATTTTATGGTTATTTAATAATGTGCCGTCGAGATCGCACGAAATCATGTTAATCTTTGCTGCCATTTTTTCTCCTTTTCTTTGGTTTGACGATTTCCAGTTTTTTTAAAGGTTCATCCTCTGAACGTTTACCTATCAGGTCTTTTTCTTCTTGCACAGCTTTTGACTGAGAAGAAGGAAGTTCAACTGGATTTTGACACAGTAAAGGTTTGCCGTCTTGATCAACTAATACAATACAGCTGCAGCCGCTTCCTTCCTGATGGAGAAGATATTGTACATTTGTCTGGGTATCGACAAGTACCTTGTCAGCTGCATGCAGATCATTTTGATAGATTTCCGTTATGATAAAGCGCTTCTTTGTTTTCATAAAACACCTCATTTTTTCTCTTATATTATACTGGAATTATGGTATGATGTATATAGGTGAAAACAATGAATCTTGTCCATTTATTTATTGAAAACAATACAAGTGCTCTTGATCAGACGTATACTTATCAGTTTTTTGATGAAAAAGTTGAACCGGGGAAAAGAGTACTTGTCAACTTTAATAACCGTAACTGTGTTGGCTTTGTCGATTCAATTGAAATGAATTCAACAAAGTCTTTTCCGTATCCGATAAAACCTGTGTTACAAGTATTAGATGATGAACCTGTTTTAAACCAGGAGCTGATCGATTTGGCAAAATGGATGTCTAAAACAACTGTTTCAACGGTTATCAGTGCCCTTTCAGCGATGCTGCCCTCTCAGCTCAAGCCTTCAAGTTCTGCCAAAAGAATAAAGATGGAAAGCTGGGTAAGACCACTTCACGATCAATGTCAGACTTTGAAACAAAAACAGCTTTATGATTATCTGGTTTCTGTTCAGACAATGAAAAAAAGTGAATGGCGTAAGCTTTCTGTTTCTGTTTCAAGAAAGCTGGAAGAAATGAAATGTGTCGAAGTGTATGAAAAGGAAGCTGTTGAAGAAATAAAAAACATCGAAAAGAAACCGTGTCCTTTTGAACTGACAGATGAACAAAAAAAGGCTGTTCATTGTATTCTTCATCCGCAGCGTGAAGTTATTGTTTTGAAAGGAGTAACTGGCAGCG
>CAMEIZ010000036.1 GCA_945919165.1 uncultured Traorella sp. | reverse complement strand
CCGGATGTCCGCTTTTCGCATGAGCAATCATTTTTACAATGTTTTTTCGAATATTAGTGGAATATTCAGAAAGTTTTTCTTTGGTATACATATTTTTCTCCTATTGCCTGATTTTATATCTTTTTTTAAAGGAAGTGGGGCGTTTCCACCCCACTCTTTTTATATATTTTTGATTCAACAGTTTGATTTTCTCTAATATCTGTCTTAAAAAGAGTCTTTATCAAACATAAACATAGCGTCTTTTGATGATTGAATCATTTCATTCAATTGATTCTTTATATCTTCATCATCCAGATTGGATACAGCTACCTGTAAAATCAATGGTAAATTTGTCCCTGAAATTACATATACATGTTCATGGTTTAATGAAAATGTAACAGCTGTTTTAAAAGGTGTTCCACCTACTATATCTGTTAACATGACAACATTTGATGCATCATCAAAGCTTTGATATACCTCTTCAAACTTGTCATATAAAGTATCTTGAGACAGATCTGAAGTAAAATCAACATATTTAATGGCTGCTGCTTCACCTACCAGCAATTTAACAGAGCTTTCTAAACCTGTTGCGAAATTCCCATGTCCACATACAATATAATTGATCATTCTTATTTTGCCTTTCTAAGTTCTCTTGCTTTATTAATTTCACTTAAGAAAATTTCAGCTCTTTTTGGATCAATTGGATTTCTCATATTTCCATTCTTAATCCATGTTGCAACACTGACACCATCATAATACTGCATCAGATCACAAATATTATCTCCTGTAGCTCCGCCTCCTAAGAAAACAGGTACTCCAGGCAGTTTTTCCTTCACCTGCTGAACAAGACGAATACTATCTTCAGTGCTGGATCCACTCATAAAGACACCGTCAGCAAATGCTGAACGAACTACATCTCTTGCACAATCCACCTTTGATTTAGGTGCTACATAGGTGCTGTTGACTTCCTGGGCATCAGCATATACAGGAATTTTAGAGCCAAGTCGTTTTTTAAATTCACAAATCTCAGCACATTGTCCATACATAAATCCTGTATCGCACACACTGACACCTGTATATAAATGTTCAACACGAACAAAATCAGCATGTACCGCTTCTGCAACAGCTAAAGAAGCTAAACCATCCCAATTGACAAGAATACCTAATATTTTATCAGGGAAATTAGTCTTAATCATATTTCCTAATATAGTCATATAGGCAATTGTTTCCTGTCTTGCACGTTGACTGATTGGTCCATCATGCATATTCTGTAAGATAAAGCCATCAAAGCCCATATCTGTTATCATTTTTGCTTCCTTATAAACATCCTGCTTAATCTCTTCAAATGTTTTGCCATTGTTTAGATAACTGCCAGGTAAAGCATCTGGCTGTATCATTACTAAAGCTAAAGGAAATTGTGAATGATCCATTTTACATTCCTCCATTAATTCTTTCGTTATACTTAATAGCTTCCTGGTATAACGAATAAGTTGGAATAATTCCATTTTCACATACATATCCTGTGATATATTTTGGATTTACTCCGACAAGCTCGATTCCTTCAAAATCAACATTTTCAATTTGAATATTCGTCCAGTTTTCAGTAATTTTATCCTTTAAATCATGAACCAATGTCTGTTTATAGATTCCCAATACTGAACGAACATCAACCTTTAACAGCGGTGTTAATACATAATAAGGCACATGATGCATATAACATAATTCTGCCAAAATATCTGAACCGATTGTATTAAATGCTGTACCATCCGGATAAAATGTTTCCGCACCGATAAATGCAGCATCACATTCATCTAAAACAGACAGCATAGCTGCATCTAATATAACATGAACCTGATGGCCTGCCTTCACCAATGCATTTACAAATGGTTTTCCACCATCAATTGCACGGCTTTCCGGTACATATACTTTCAAAGGTCCTTCAATATTGCAGATAGCTTTTTCAACAGTACTTGAATAATCGAATATAATGACTGTCTTAAAACCATTACATAATCTTTTTGTATACTCTAAAATCTTATCCGTATCTTTCTTTGAATTTTCAATATAGTCTTCTACACTTTTTATTGCTACTTCTTTAACACTTTCATCTGCAGCCAAAACCGGCTTCATCATGATATTGCATGCGGTGATAATAGCATAACTGCTTTTTCCTCTTGTTTCAATAAAATAATCACATACATGCTTAACACATTCCTTAATCTGGTCTTCTTGAAATTCATTGGCAATAGCTTTAATCATTTCACCAATCATTTTGATATGTGTACTTGCTCCAAGAATTCTTCCTTCAACAATATCATCAAATGCCTTCCATTGATTTTCCGGCAAATATTTTTTTGTCTCGATTTCCATACTCATCCTATTCACCTTGAATGCCCAATAGTTTTTCCGCATTCTTTTGATATAAGCATTCCTTCTGCTCTTCTGTGAAATTTAAACAATCAAAAGTGTGAATTGAGCAATATGTAAACTGTTCTGGATAGTTTGATCCAAATACAAATCTCTCCATTGGAAGTTCATTAAAAGCTCTATGTAGAATTTGTATTTCTGTTTGATCTGATGTTTCAAAATAAACATTTTCATATTGTTTTGCGAAATCAATACTTCCATATCCGAAATCAATACCGCCAATATGTAGAATTACAAATTTTACATTTGGAAATTTTTCAACATATTTTCTCCACTGCTGGGGTGCTGTTCTTGCACCCCAACCAGTGAATAATTTTACGATAATGTTATTTTCGTCAGCAATTTCAAGAATAGGGTTAATATTGTATTCTAGTTTTTCAGGCAGATAACCATGTTCCATTGAATCTAATTCAATAGCTTTGATTTCTTCGTGTTCACATACACGTTTCATTTCTTCAACACTGTCATCCTCTTTTGGATTAATAACAGCACAACCAACTAATTTATCAGGATACTGTTTTACTAAATCAATAATAGTATCATTCTGAGATGATGTACTTTTACCTTCTACAGTTGAAATCATACGATAATCGATGTTATTGGCTTCCATATCAGCCAATAATTCTTCGATTTCATATTTTTTAGTTATCGGATCTCTTTTTAAATGAGAATGAAAGTCAAACATAATATTACTCCTATCTAGTTTTAAATTAAGCTAAAAATCCTGCGTATACTCCAATTACACCAAGAACCATTGTTAACACCATCAATAATACTGGGTTAACTTTCTTTTTACTAATTGCCCAATACATAATCATTGTATAGATCAATGGTACTAAGTTTGGCATTAATCCGTCAAATGTTTCCTGTAAGCTTACTACTGTTTCACCATTTACGAATTCAATAGGAATTGTACACCAAACTAATGAAGAAATGAAACCACCGCAGACGATAAATGCAGCAATAGCAGCATATTTTGTCAATTTGTCTAACAATCCGCCTTCTTGCATTCCTTCAACAAGAGTTAAACCTAATTCATATCCTTTGAAAACTCCAAAGTAACGTACGATCATAACAGTTGCTGTCATAACAGCCAGGAATAAAATTGTTCCTAATGGACTAGTATAACCGCTTGCAGTAATGAGTGAGCAAGCTAAACCTGCCATAATTGGACGTAATGTACCGTGAATCAATGAATCTCCGACACCAGCTAAAGGACCCATTAATGCAACTTTAATCGCATTGATTGATTCAGGATCAAAATCTTTATTTTTTGCATATTGTTCTTCCATTGAAGCAGCAACACCAACGCAGAAATATGCTACACGACCTTCAGTTAAGAATAGTTCCATATGACGTGTATAAGCATCAGCTTTATCTTGTGGATCGTCATATGCTTTTTCAATGACTGGGATTAAACCTTGTGCAAAACCTGGAGCTTCTTGTTTTGTTGTACTGCATCCACTTTCAATACCCATAGAAAGCCAGAAGACTTTCCATAAATCAGACTTAGTAATTTCTTTTGACATTTTTGTAATCCCCCTTATGCATTTTTCTCTTTCTGCTTATCAGCATAGAAGTTCAACATAACTGCAACTACTGCTACAAGACCAATTCCAATTGTATTGATTCCCAAGTATGAAGCAAAGAAGAATCCTACTAAGAAATATGGCCATAATTCTTTGTTTTTAATTGTTCCTAACAGCAATGCAACTCCGACTGCTCCAATTAATCCACCACCTGCAGCTAATCCTGCAATGACATTTTCAGGTACGAAGTCAATGAATGCCTGAACATATTCTGCACCGAAATATACGGCAACAAATGCTGGAAGACCAAACAGAATTCCTTCAATAAATGTAGGAATAATTGAAGTCCAGACAATGATACCTTTCCAATTTGCTTTGGCAGCAGCTTTTTCAACTAATCTCTGAGTAACTTCATAAATAGTAGCGTTACGAGTCTGACGGAACATCTGTCCAATGATAGCAAGTGGAAGAGCAGTTGCAATACCTACACTGGCATCTCCAACGATACAAGCAAAGGCAGCGGCAATACCAGCACTCAATGTTTCATCAGGTGGGATAGCAACTCCAACCCAAACTACGGCAAGGAACATTAATTCAATTGAAACGCCGACTTCTAATCCTGTTTTTAAGTCGCCCATTACTAAACCTACGAGCGGTCCAATGCAAACAGGTCTATAAATAAACGTGTGTAAAAACGCTTTGTCTAAAAATCCTATCCAAACAATAACTCCAACCATTATTGATCTAATTAATAGATGATCCATAATTCCCTCCTATAATTATTTTAAATATTTATTCACAAGTGTCATTGCATCAACTGGTTTTTCTGTTGGAATGGCACGAACTTCAAGTTTAATGCCTTTCTCATTTAATGATTGTAATGCTTCTACATCTCTTTCTTCAAAGTAAATGTAATCCATCATCTTTTTTCTTCCAGTTACTGATTTCGAATTGCTGATATTTCCTACATTAATTACTGGAATTTCAAATCCCATTTCGACGAATGCATTTGCTTCATATGGATTTCGAATCATTAGTAAAGTTGGCACATCACTTTGATCTTCTTTCAATGTTTTAATTGCATCTTCTTTTGATAAAATGAGTAATTTAATTCCGTTTGGCACTGCAAATTTAAGCAGCATCTGCTGTGTTTTATCACCAGCAGCTTTGTCATCAACTACCAGAATTTGTTTTGCATTTGCATAAGTAATCCAAGTAGTGACGATTTGACCATGAATCAATCGATCATCAATTCTCATTGTTGTAATTTTCATAATGTATTACCTTTCTAACAATGTCTTGTTTACTTTTTTGCTGTCCATAAATATTCAGCATTTTTGTAGTATATATCTTCTAATTCTTCTTCACTAAATCCTAAAAATTGAAGTTTTTCAATTTCAACATTTGTTGGTTTATAAGGCCAATCAGTACCGAATACAATTCTTTTTGATCCAATTTCTCTTGCTGCTTTCAAAAGATTTTCTGCTTCATTTTGGCATGATGTTTCAAGCCAGATATTATCAATATCTCTAACGGCTTCAATAGTGCTAAATCCAAATTCTCTACAGCCCATATGTGTAAATAAGAATCTTAAATTTGGATGTTTTTTCGCATAATCAATCCATGGGAATGGTGTACACAACGGACTGGTTCCAACATGCACTTGAACATGAACCCCATACTTTTCAATAGCTGTTAAAACATCGTCAATTTGTGGACAATTATCACAATAATAGCCATGCTTCCAAGGATGAAACTTAACACCCTGCATTTTATATTTACCTAAACAAAGGTCGATTTCATCTAATGCATCTGGTGCTTTTGGATTAATGAATGCATAACCTCTGACTATATCAGGAAATTGACACATAGCATCATATACCAGATCATTTTGTACTCTTGTACTAGTTCCAGATAAACTGCTGATTCCTACTTTTTCTACACCATATCTTTTAAGATCTTCGACGAGTAAAGAAGCACTGTTTTCTTCCCCAGAACTTGTTTTTCCAAGATGAGCATGAACATCATACATTTTCATAACTGATCTCCTTACTATTTTTTGTTCTTAACCATGTGTAATGCGTAACGATACTGTTCTGCTTTATTATTGTTTTGAGAAAATTCGATGGGTTTTCCGTGAACATCGTAGGTAATTCTTTCCCGATAGAAAATAGGTTCGTTTTGTGTCATGAACATCTCTGTGCGTAAATTATGATTTGGCATTTTTACTTCGATTGTTTCATTAGCATATCCAAGTTCAATACCATGTTCTTCATAAAATTCGTAAAGAGAGGTGGTGGCATCAAAATCCTCATTGGTTATTCTAAAACCAAACTCAAGGCTGATGTAAGTTTCATGTAAGGCAGTCACTCTTCCGTTTCTTAAACGTAATCGTTTCAGATAACATACCTTATCTCCAGGTTCGATACCCAGCATTTCACTAACACGAACACTGGCTTCAACTTCTTTGCAGGCAATAATGATATTTCCAGGGATTTCCCCTTTTTCAATTGCCTCATCACTATAGCTTTTAAACTCAAATAAATCTCGATATTTTTTGCGTTTTAATACTATAGCACCTACTCCTTTTTTCTTCTTTACATAGCCATCGTTTTCTAAATCAGTAATCGCTCTTCGAACAGTAATACGGCTCACATTATACATATTCTGTATTTCTGACTCTGAAGGTATAGTAGAGTTCTCCGGATAAACTCCATTTTCTATTTTTTCCTTCAAAATCAAATATAACTGGTAGTAAATTGGAACATCTTTTGTTTTGTCTAGACTTTGGTTGCTCATTTTTCCTCCTATCCACCTGTTATACCTATAATATAGCCTGTTATAACAGGTATGTCAATACTTTTGTAAAAAAAATCATGTAAACGCTTTGATTTTTCGTTCCTATCATTATTTTACCAACTTGTTATAACATTGTCTATAAAAAATAGTATACTTTTTTAAATTGATATAAATTTCTTAAATTTTCTAATAATCCATATAATATTCCCTGTTTATGCAGTTTTTTTATCATAAAATCATAGTAAAAAGATCGTTTTTCAGTCTTTTTTTAAATGTTTTTTTTTGTTTTTTGCTCAAAAGATTATATTGACAAACATGTTATAACACGTTATATTGATTTTATTACAAAAGGGGTGGAAATTATGAAAGATTTCGGGTCAAAACCATTTTTAAGTCACCTTATTCAAATTTTATTTGGTAATTTTCTTATTGCTGTTTCTGTTTCATGTTTCGTTGTACCTAATAAAATATTGTCCGGAGGTCTGGCTGGAGTAATTGTTGCATTATATCCGATATTTCCTTTTATAAACATTTCTCTTACTATTTCTATCCTTACAGTTTTATTATTTTTTGTGGGTGCTATTTTTCTTGGAAAAAAATTTGTTTTTACTACCATTATCAGTACCATTTGTTATCCGATATTTCTAAATCTATTAACTGTTTTTTATCAGAATCAACATTTAACTCAAAATGTTTTACTGGCAACACTTTATTCTGGTTTGTTGTTTGGTCTTGGTACAGGTATTGTATTTCGTGTCGGAAGCAGTACCGGAGGTATGGATGTTGTTGCCTTACTCATGGAAAAGTACCTTCACATACCTCTTTCTAAAGCCTGTCTGATTTTAGATAGTGCAGCCGTTTTATTAGGGCTTACCACTTATTCCGTTGAAGCTGTTCTGATAGGCTTGATCTTCTCTTATTCTAGTTCTGTCATGGTTAATAAAGCTCTTACCTTTGGCGGTCAAAAAACAAAATCAGTTTATATTATTTCTGACCAATATCAGGAAATGATCAGAAAAATAGATACAACTTTAAAGCGTGGTACCACCATTATTTATGCCGAAGGAAGTTATTCCAAAAAAAGAAAAGATATTTTATTAGTTGTTGTAGAGAATAAACAATACCCAAAATTATCCGAAATTGTATATGAAACAGATCCTAAATCATTCATGATTGTCGTTGATGCTCATGAGGTTCATGGAAATGGCTTTACTCATCATGTTGTAAGTTCAAGCTAATCAAGCTTTAACTCATCAATTGTACAAATACTGTGATGCAAATCGACATTTGCAGGGCCTTTAATGATTTTCCCTTCAATTGAAAAGCGTGATCCGTGACAAGGACAATCCCAGCATTTATCATGATCATTAAATTTTAATGTACAGCCTAAATGAGGACAGAGTATATCTACAATATATAAAGTCTCATTTTGTCGATAGATCCCATATGGATGATGTTCTAACTGAAAACTAACAGCTTGATGATTTTCTGGGATTTGACATGTATCGTGATTCATTTTTGATTCTATTAAATGTTTTAGTACCTGAAAGTTCTCACTCAAAAAGTTTTTGTTTAAGACGAGTGTCTTTCTTTTCAGTGAAAACAGCTCTCTTCTTTCTGTATACTTGTTTTTCAAGATATCCAAAACAGTCAGTGAAGCTGAATAGGCATTTGTATTTCCCCATTTATTAAATCCAGTTATGACAATAAAATCCTCACATTGATCAACTATAGGCAAATAATCAAATACCATATAGTCCTGTGAACTCCAGGTTGATAAAATTCTATGTTTTGGGTATTCTAAAACAAGATCTCGCTTAAAGGACTGCCATTTAGAATTAGAATCATCACTTAGCAAATGATCATATCCACCTACCAGCATAAACTGATCAGATGAGTTTTTCGTTTTCGTGATTTCATCTTCACACAAGAACATCTGATCATTTTTATCTGATGGTTTTAAAGCTGCCAGAAATGATTGTTTTGGCTGTGTGATTGTATAAAAGAATTTAAATTGAAAAGGCATGACTTGTGTTGCCAGTATACAGTGCTGATATTTTATTTTGTGGCTTACTGCTTCAACAGTGTGATGATAAATCTTCATCATAGGTGAATGTTCATAAATTTCAACATTCAAATGACTTGCAAGCTGTATACAAAACTGATAAGGATCAAAACTTGCCTGTTTTTTAAAGCATGCTCCATAGAAAATATTTTCCATTTCATCATTCTGAATAATTTCATAATCAATTTCACATGATTGATACGCCATTATTTCATTTTCTACTTTTTCTTTGAATCTTTTAGATTTGACTCCAATTATTGCTTTTTTTTCTTGATAGCCGCACTCAATTTCATATCGATCTATGATTTCTTTGATTCCTTTAATTGCCTGTTGGTTTTCTTCATAGTATAACCTTGTTTTTTGTGCACCATGTATTTTTAATATTTCCTGATAATTAAAGCCATGTTGACTTGTGATTTTTCCGGTATTTCTGCCGCTGGCTCCACTGCCGATCTCATCACTTTCAATGATTACAATTTTTTCATAAAGATCCTGCAATTGGTAAGCACATAATAATCCACTCAGCCCTGCTCCAACGATCAATACGTCACATTCTATATCTTGATTCAGTTTTAGAGCCTTATATTCTCTGTTTTTCATCCATTCGCTTCTCAAGATATCACCCCTTATTATTATGTTCCTTTTTGTTTGAACTAATCAAAACAAAAAAAGTGCCATAAGCACTTAAAAGTTTAAGGGTAAGAAAGCAAAAATAATGGCAAGCACCAGGGATGGAAGCAGATTGGCAACTCTTATCTTTTTATCCCATATTAGATTCACTCCAACACAAAAAATCAGCAAAGAACCAATCAATGACAGATTTACCAATGCCTGACTAGTCATGAGTGGTTTAATGAGCCGAGCTAAAAAAGTAATAGTGCCCTGAAACAAGCCTACTGGTATCGCGCTGAAAAGACATCCGATTCCCATTGAAGTTGTCATCACCAACACAATGATAAAGTCAAGTACAGCCTTTGTAATCAAAATAGATGGATCGTTTAAAATACCATCATTGATGGATCCTACTATTGCCATTGCACCAATACTGACAGTAAGTGATGCTGTAACAAATCCTTCTACAAAACTTTTGTCTTTTGCATTTCCGCTTTTCAGTTTCAGCCATTCTCCAAAACGTTCAAACTTATCTTCTAAATTAAAAAGCTCACCAAAAACAGCGCCTAATGCCAGACACGCAATGACAAGCATTGATTTTCCGCTGACCAAAGTTCCCCGATCAATCACAATCATCCCACTGACCGCTCCAGATATACCAATAAAGAGCACACACAATCCACATGCTTGATTTAACGTATTCTGATAACGCTCATTTAGATATTTTCCAAATACTTTTCCTATAAAACCTCCAAAAAGAATTGCCACAACATTAATGATCGTTCCTAATCCTGCCATATTTTACTCCTAAAACACGTTTATTATATCGCTCATTTCTTAGAAAAACAAATCTTGTCTTTTAAATAACTTTTTTTTGCATATTAACAAAAATCAAATATTCGTTATTTTTCCTGCACTTTCTTGTAGATATATCGGTTAAAAAGTATCTGATTGTATTCATCAGCATGATCCATATTGCCTGAACGCAGTACTGGAGCTTCCATTTGATTTTCAACAAGCAGTTCAACAAATCTTCCTATCAATGATTGTGATAAATAGCAACCTGTTATTGTCGAAACCGGTCCCATTCTAGTTTCACTGTCAATATCAATTCCGGCATCACCATAAGGAGCAAAATTATCTAATACTATATCGGCTAATTCAAACAGACGTAATCCGCTTGAATGACGGCTTGTTACTTTTTGGCTGTGTGATAATGAAGTAATCGCAATGATCTTTACACCCTTTTCTTTAGCACGCATGACATATTCAACTACTAGAGCATTTCTGCCTGAATTACTTGTCACAATCATGACATCTTGAGAATCAAGATGATATATTTGTTCAAGCACATCAGCATATTCTGTTGTTCGTTCTATATATGTACTTTTCATTGGATGTGTTAACAGCGTTAATTCTGTTTCAACGATTGGATAGATTTTCGCATATCCTCCTGCTCGGGCATACAGATCTTGTCCTACCATATGTGAATGACCTGTTCCAAAGGTATAAATTTTGTGATGATTCTTCTCTGTTTCAAATAGTAGATGAGCTGCTTTTTCAATTTGTTCTTTATTTTCTTCGAACACTTGATTTAATGTATCTGTAACAAATTGGTTGTATTCTTCAATAAACATTAATCTTACCTCCTGAATCATTATACAATATATCCTTTGTTTTATCAGCTCACAATTACAATAGTTAGGTACGAATCATTCTACTGAATCAATTTACAAAAAAATCTTTATAAGAATATTTTTATCCTGATAGACTCTTTTAACGCCGTATCTTTGTTTGTTTTGTTCAAAATATTTTTGATTTCTTTTATCAATTCCTCGTTTCGTTTATCCCTACATCAATTTTACTAATTTTAAAGTAGTACTTGATATTGCCTTTTGTGCAGATTTTTTGACATTACAAGTAATACAGAGTCAATTATTCTCTTTAATTTTAATTTCTCCAAACATTTCATGTTTGTAAAACCAATCAAACGTCTCAAACATATTCAATATACATTCATTTTTAGATATTTTATTAGAACCTACAATCAAATATTCATGATTATTTACTATTATTGAGGTGTTTGTTAGATAAATAACACAAGCATTAATTTCATGATAATTAATATGACTGTCGTAACTTACTTTATATTTCCAATCTATATTTTCCATATCAACTTTTCCAATGTAAGTTACAAAAAGCGGATCATATAATGCAATAATTGAATTGGTTACTCCTATATTTGATAATATTTTATATTTACTACCATAATCGTTTCTATATTCTAAAACCCCATTTGAACGTCTATATGACCAAATAAAGTCGTTTGGGTAAATTTCGGGATTATCCTCAGGAAATTCTGTTGGATTGTTTGAAATCTCATTTTCTATATCATCATGTTTCGAGTAAAATACAAAAATCGTAATAAAAAATAATAATATAGAAAGAAATATTATATGTGTCTTTTTTTTCATAATTTGAATTTCTCTTTCCATTCGATTTATATCTTTGAATATTTTCTATAAGAATCATTTCTTCAATTGACTCAAAACAATGACTCTTTTAATATGTTACTCTACCATTCCCATTGGTTTTTACCTCTATTTTTATTTTACTAATTATTTTTATTTCCCCTTTTAAATTATACTCATCACAGTTATTTAATCTTTGAATTTCATTTTATTATAGTTTCTCCAAAATCTTCATGAGTATAATACCAATCAAAAACTTCAAGTAGATGATCTGTTCCTGATTTTATATAATACTCATATCCATTAACAATAATTGAAGTAGAAGTAAGATAAACAACACAATCAGTTTGTTTATTATTATCTTCATTATTTGCAAAGCTTGCTTTGTATTTCCATTCTAAAGTATTTAAATTAACCTTTTGAATATAAACTGCATCAATATTGTATAAAGTGAAAATTACAGTATAAACACCATGACTTGACAAAACTCTATATTTATTGCCTTTGTCTTTTCCATATTCTAAAATACCGTGAGAATATCTATAGGATGATAAAAATTTATCTGGATATATTTCAGGATGTACTTCGGAAAATGGTATTGGATAATCTGGAATTTCATTTTCTATATCATTATGTTTAGGATAAAATACAACAATCGTAATAAAAAATAACAATATAGAAAGAAATATAATTTGAGTCTTTTTCTTCATATTTTGAATTTCTCTTTCCATTCGATTTATATTTATTTGAGTATTCTGCTGTAAGAATTATTTGTTCAATTGACTAATAACAACGATTCTTTTAATATGTTACTCTATCATTCCCATTGGTTTATACCTCTTTCTTTTATTTTTACTAAATATGGATTCTTCTTTCAATAGGTGACTAATTATCACAATGATGGTTACCTCTAGCCTTTATATGGTATAATTTATTCACATGTGATGCATTATTTTATTTACCTATTTATAATATATCATAAGGTGTAATCTT
>CAMEIZ010000035.1 GCA_945919165.1 uncultured Traorella sp. | reverse complement strand
CGCTGATATTTCACATTTTCCTTCGCTAATAGGCATATGTAATTTTTCAACAAAATCTGAACTAAAAGAAACATCATCATCACAGATTAACGCATATTTTGTCTTACATTTATTAATTCCATATAAACGTTGTTTTACCATTCCTTTTTCACAAAAGTAAAAAGTTTCATATCCCAAAACTTCTTTCGGTTTACTATATCCAATAGGTAACACAACAATAACTTCTTTAGGTTCTGGTTTTAAACTTTTTATTGAGTTAAGTAAAGCTTGATATTTTTCTCCAGCATTTCCCATAGTTCTAATAATAACAGAATAATCGATCATTAAAAAACCTCCAACTCATTAGCTTTTTTATAAGTGTATTTGCTTAGCATCCATCCAAATGGAATCATCAATATTGTTAATCCTTTTCTTGGTGATTCTTGAATAAATTTCTTATTTTTTGCTATTAGGCTACTTGAAACATAATGAATTGTTGCTACAACTAGTTTTTTTATAGTAATCGGATACATCATATCTAGTTTTCTTAAAAATGCAAATCCATTAGGATTCTTTAAATACTGTTTCCACATTGTAGCACTAGATCCATCTTCCTGATATTCCACATTGCATAAACATTCATTCAAGACAGCTAATTTATAATCTTGATCGCATAATAGATATTTATATGATAATGCTACATACTTTTCTCCTTCAAAAACTGGATATTCTGGATATTGATTGATCACATCTGTTCGATATACAAGTTTTTTATCTCCTGATCCTCCTGATGCATAATAACCAGTTAGCGTAGTTTCTTCTAAATCACCTAAATCATTTCCTATCAGTTTTCCATCTAATGTATAATCAAGTCCAATAAGCCCGGCATATTTTTTCTGATCAACGCTTTCCCACTTCTTTAAGATCTTATTAATCGCATCATCTGCTAGACAATCATCTGAATCAATACAAACATTCAATTCTGTGTCAATATTTTGATAAGCAACATTATGCGCAGTATGCATACCACCGTTTTCCTTATAAATATACTTGATTTCAAAGCCAACATCTTCCATCAACCATTGATTCACCAATTCTTTAGTATTGTCTATTGATCCATCATCAATGATTAACCATTTAAAGCTTTTATTACTCTGTTTTTTTAAACTTTCATAAGTTCTCGGCAATGTATGAGCTCGATTATATGCAGGAGTAAAAACTGTTATCTTAATATCACTCATACTTTTTCACCTCTGATAAATAAAAACCTTCTAACCATTTCGCATTAACTTGTATATCATATCCTGCATCTTTAATATATGAACTCATGTCTTTTCGTATAAATGTTCTTATGTTCTTCAAAATCACATCTGCCCATTCACCAGCATTTTTTTCTAATGAAACAGAAGTTACATTAGGTGTTAATTTACACTGTGATGGTACATTGGAAGAAATAAAAATAGGTAATCCTGAAGTTTGGGCTTCTATCAAAGTTACCGGTATACCTTCATAATGTGAAGGAAATACAAACACATCCATAGCCTGCATTAATTCATTCACATCATTTCTGCTCCCTAAAAATAAGACCTGATCACATAATCCTAATTCATTAACTTTTTTCTTAATCTTTTCTTCTAAGTCACCACTTCCTACTAAAAGAAGCTTAGTATTAGAATCCTTCTTATGTATTTCGTTGAATACATCTATTAAAAAATCATGATTTTTTGGATAATTAAATCTTCCTACATGTCCAATTACAAGTTCATCATTTAATCCCAAATCTAATCGAACTCTATTTCTTTTTTCTTCATTATAAACATAGAGATTTGTATCAATCGCATTATTGACAATTTGATAGGATTTGCCATTAAACATCCAATCTCCGGCTTCTTTCCCACATGCAAATAAGTGAGTAGCATAATCAGGAATACTTTTCATAAAATATTTTTTAATCAAAAACTTAAAATTCTTATCCTGACTGCTTGAATGACTGTGTGCAATACGAACAGGAATATGATTTTTCATTGCCACTTTCAATGCAATCGAACTTAAACAATCTTGATGTACATGAACAATTTTATATGCAGGATGATTTTTAAAGAAGACATCCAATTCTTTATAGTAATGAGGACTAAACGGATTCAAACGTGATACATGAAAAATCTTTCCTCCTAAAGAAAGAATCTCAGCATCATAGTCAGCTTCAAAATCACGGTGTACCAAAAAATCAAACTGAATCTTTTTTCTATCAATATTTCGATAATAATTCATCAGCATTGTTTCTAATCCACCGCGTCCCATATACGTTACGACATGTAATATTCGAATCGGTTCCTCCATATTTCCTCCATTAAATGATTTCCCTTACAAACTGAATTATTGATTTATGATGATAATAAAAACTAAAATCTTTACAGTCATAAACATAGAATCCTGTAAAACAGATTGCGGCTGTTAACAGTACCAGTTTAGCTGACTGTTTTGTAAACAAATGACGTACTAACCATGGTAACGATAAAATCAATCCTATTTCAAAATAGTTGGCACTGCGACCAAACATATTGGCACCATTGATTGTTCCCATCAACATAAACATCAGACTGACCGTACACATTTGAATGAGAATACCATGTTTACGATCCATATCTGAGGCAAGTCTTGATTGAAATACAAAGGTAGTGAATGGTACAACACCATATACTGCTACACGCAAAATATTCATTTGATTTCCATCTAATACTTCTTCCAGTGGAATATCCTTACCGACCTGATCGGCTGTTTCCACAAAAGTCGCAATGATATCCTGGAAATACTGCATAATGAACATAGTCCCGAATAATAACAAATAGGTTTTAATATTCCATGGTTTATCTCCTAATAAAGGTAAGAAGAAGAATAACCAGGCATAGGTATGAACTAATCCTGCCATAAAGACAATGAAATAATACTTGATATATTTCTTATCAAACAAAGCTTCCACAGCAAGAGTTAAAACTGACATAGCTAAAATCTGTTTCTGTGCTGCCATAGATAACATTAATGTTCCTAAGCATACATACAAAAACATTGAAAACATAAAATCTTCTCTTGAAGCATTCCTCTTAATAAAACGCACAAAAAGTACATTTACTATCACAGCACAGATCATAAAAAAGACTGTAAAGTTATCAGTAAATGTTCTAATAAGAGCTTGAAATCCATAGAATAGTGGATTATTCAATAATTCAATGTTTTCCGTATCTTTTATAAAATCAGAAATATTAACAGATGAGGTAAACCCTTTGATATAGCCACTTGTATCATTGTAACTGGTTCTCAGTCCAGCCAGTAAGATCAAAAAGATGACAAGCATAATGAGATAGATATCCCATTTTCTTCTGCTTTGATTATATTTCAATGTATAGTTTTGTGACAGGTAAGCCAGTCCTGTTATGATACACAATATAATCAATATCATTTTCATGATCTCACCTCCTAATGTAAAATAGCTTGAATGGTAATTTGAACTACTTCTTTTTTATCAAATTTGTTTTCCATGATTTTTCTGGCATTTCGACCCATTTCCTGTTTTTTCATAAAATCATAGGAAACAAATTCTTTCATTTTCAGATATAAATCATTGGCATCTTTCACATTCACTAATAAACCGCTTATTTGATCTTCCACCGATTCCTTGCATCCCGGAATATTGGAAGCAATGACACATCGTCCCATGGCACTGGCTTCTAAGATCGTATTAGCCATTCCTTCATGGTAGCTTGGCAATACTAAACAGTGTGCTTTTCTGAGATAAGGACGAACATCGTTTTGAAAGCCTAAGTAGTCATAGTGATCATCTTTTTCTAATTCTTTAATTTTATCGTTATAATCTTCTTCAAATGGACCTACGATATCCAAATGAACCTTTTCTTCATCTTTTAATCTGTCAAAAGCTTCTAACAGTTCATCAACGCCTTTTTCTTTCATCAAGCGGCCTACAAAGATAAATCTGGTTTCATTGGAATTCTCCATATCTTCATATGCAAATTCTTCTAAATTGACTCCTGCTCCATTTAACAGACAACTCTTTTCTTTCTTAACAATATGTCTGTCTAAAAAGATCTTCATATTGCTTTCATTTTCAAAGAAAACTGTTTTGACACGGGCAAAACCAATCTTATACAGCATTGTCACAAAACTGGCTAACAGTGGTTTTTGAAACGCTGTTCCAAGTCCGGTAATATTGGCACAATATGGAATATGCAGCTTTTTAGCTGCCCATCCTGCATAAATATTCGGTTTAATGGAATAGGTTAAAACCATATCCGGTCGATCGTTCTTTAATAATTTATAATAGCAGCGAATGAGTTTCGCATCATCCACAATACTGATACTTCTTCGATGCATTTCCACATCAATAATCTTACAGCCCATTTCCATAAATTCGCTCACAAACTCTCCGGCAGGCATGATCAGTGTCACTTCATGTTCTTTTAATAATTCCTGTATCAGTTCTTTTCTGAATTTATATAACATAAACGAGTGATTCGTAAATAAATAAATTCTCATATATTCTCACCAAGGGTATCATGTTTCCCCTCTACGATCCCATCTTGTTTAAATACGGAAATAAAGGTACCAAAGAAACACTTTACATCCAAAAGAAAACTTAAATGTTGTACATAATAGCCATCCAGTTTTGCTTTTTCTGGAATGGACAATTCATCTCTTCCATGAATCTGGGCCCATCCGCTAAGTCCCGGACGAATATCATTGGCATGTACCTGATCTCTGGCTTCAATCAGATCAAACTGATTCCACAAAGCCGGACGAGGTCCGATAAATGACATTTCACCTTTAAATATATTGATTAATTGAGGGAGTTCATCCAAACTGGTTTTTCTTAAGAACTTCCCGGTTTTGGTGATACATGCATCCGGATTTTCCAAAAGATGAGTTGGCATATCTTTTGGAGTTGAAGATAACATTGTTCTGAATTTATAAATTTCAAAAATTTCTTTGTTTTTTCCAATTCTTTTTTGCTTAAAGAAAACACTGCCCGAACTGTCCAATTTGATCGCAATCATGATCACGGCTAAAAGCGGCATCAATACAATCAATGCACACATGCTTATAATCAGATCCAGCATTCGCTTTAGATAGCGTTCATACATCATAATCTCTCCCCTGCGATATCCTATATATTATAAAGGATATTTTTTAAAAGTGAAAGATATTTTTAATAATTCATCTTAAAAAGGCTGAAAAACAGCCTTTTTTGTAACATTTTGATGAATACATGCTTCATCCTCTTCATTATATCCTTTATGCCTTTAAAATATGCCTAAGACTTCTCTCTTCCATAGCCATATCCATACCCATATCCATAGGAACTTGTTTCCTTATCAAGTAAAGAAGGCATCACCTGATTAATGATCGTACCACTGATCATCTTCACATTGGCATTTAATTCTTCTAATGACTCTGAAATATCATACACATTAGCAAAATCCTGTTTTATGACTACTAAAGAACTGTCACAGTACTTGGATACCAGTAAGGCATCTTCCATCATATAAAGTGGGGGAACATCTAAAATCACATATTCATAATTCTTCTTTAGATACTTGATCAGTTTCAAGAATTCTTCCGTAGATAACAATTCCGGTGCATGTCCAAAAGATTCTGTACCAAAGATCACATCCAAGTTTTCCATAAAAGGATATAAGACTTCTTTTATAGTTGCACATTCATTTAAATAATCCCCAATGCCTAAAATACTTCTTTCTACATTCACCATTTCAATTAAACTTGGGTTTCTTAAATCCATGTCTACTAAAGCCACTCGTACCTGTTTTTGTGCCAAAGCTATCGCTGTATTAAAAGACACCGTTGATTTTCCTTCATTCGGAAGTGTAGAAGTAATCATATAGACCTGATTGTTGTTTTTTCGATGATCCTGTTCTATTTTCATTCTCAAATCATGAAAAGCATGGCGATATCCATACTGAATTCTGGGATTCGTTAATAACAAACTGTCATGATTCACATTTTGTCGATATGGAATATTCGCTAAATTGACTAAATTCAGTTTATCCTTTACATCACTTGAAAAACAGATCGTGTGACGTATAACACTCAAAATAAACACAAAAGCCAATGATAAAAAAGCTCCCATGATTGTACCCTTTAAAGCATTTTTGAAATGATGCGGACTTTGATCCGTACTCTGAGCTAACATAGGCGTATCCAGAACGTTCATGGAAATATCACTCATGACATTCTTCGTTACCTGAGAATAGTTGTTTAAAATGCAGGTAATGACTGCATACGCATCATCAGGATCACTTGATGTAACTTTCAGTTCAATCAGATTGGTTTCTGGAATTCGTTTCACAGAAATACTGCCCGGTACATGATCCATGTTGAGCTGTTCCATGATCACTTCTTTCATTGAACTTGAAGTAATCAAAGAATTAAACATTGAAAGAATTTCATCATTATCTGTACTGGTCACATACATGCTTCCTCCCTTTGTAGAAGAAGCAATGAAAACAGCCTTTGAAGAATAACTCTTTTCAAAAGAAAGAAACGATCTGACAAAAGACAACAACGTAAAAACAACTACCACAACCAGAATCATTTTTTTCATTCGAACAATATTTTTATAAAATCGGTCAACTACTTTGATGATATCAATCTTATTTTCATTTTCTTCCATAATGACCTCCTTTATGCTCTTCGATAACGGCTGTAACCATATCGATAACCATATGCCTTACTCTCTTTCAAGAAATCATTTACACTGCCATTGTACACACAGCCAATCAGATTATTCTTTGAATTCACCAGTCGCAAAATCGTTTCATTAATTACCTGCGTCGAAGCAACATCCTGTTTGACCACCAATAAAGTTGCATCCATCAATTCATTCAACATCACGGATTCATTTAAGAAACGCGCCGGAGAACTATCCACAATCACATAATCATAGGCATGTATTGCTTCTTTCAACAGCTTTTGCATTCTATCCGATATCACCATTTCTTCTGCATCTTCAACATTGGCATCAGCACATAAAACATCCAGCTGATTTTTCTTCAAAAAATCAATCTGACTGATCCAGTCACTTTTTCCTTCTAAATACTGATTGATGCTTCTATCACTTGAAATCGAGAATATTTTATTCAAGGAAGGTTTTCGAAGATCTGCATCAATCAATAACACTTTTTTCTTATTTTCTGCTAATGATAACGCTAAATTAGCTGCAACAGAACTCTTTCCTTCATTTTCCAGTGAACTGGTAACCATAATCACCTGATAATGATGCTTAGTGGCTGATTCTTCTAAACGACTTCTCAGTTTTTTAATCGATTCTTTATAATAAAAGCTGGTTTTTAAAGACGTAATCAATAAAGCCTGCTTGGATTTGATCCAGAATTTTTTCCCTCTTGGCTTTCTCTCATGCGGAATTTTCGCAAACAAGCGACAGTCAATCCGCTGATCAATCTCATATGGTGTTTTAATCGTATCCCTAAAATAATAATAAACACCTAACACAAACACACTCAATATAGCACTGACTAGACATCCATTTTTCAAATTTGAGAAATGTGAATGAACATTAATCGGTGTATTTGAAATAGGATAAATCGTCTGAACATTTAATTCATAAGGAAAATTATATTGATTGCGATTGCTGTTATACCATTGTGTTAAATACTTCAATCCATAATAGGCATTTTTCTTTGAACTAGAAATCACCTGCATCGTAATCTGATTCGTATTATTGACACTGTTTAAGGTCACCTCTAAATCGACATCTTCACTTTGCAGCTTTTCTTTCACATATTGATTGGCAACCTGACCATTGAAAATATAATTCATTGTCTTAATATAAGCAACGGTCTGATCCAGCTGTGAATAAGTATTTGCTTCATTTACCATTATGGCATTCATACTGGCAGCATATAAAGGCTGATAGGTCAAAGTCTTGATAACATCATTACCAACTCCACAAATTAACATGATTAATAAAACAATATGCAATTTTTTAATAATATTAGAAACAACACAGCTTAATTTCATAATCAATTGACGATTTTCTTTTATTCCATCCATGTTATTTCCTCCTATTCTACAATAACTGCCAGCTTAGTAATTCCATAATCACCATTGGAGCGTACTAGAGAATAAATAAATTCATAATACCCCGGCGTATAAGGATCATAGTCATTCAAAATTTCAATCTCATAGAGATAACGCATATAATTCATACCCATTGCATTCATACTGACAACATAGCTATATGGATTAATTTCTGTTCCAACTGGAACTGTGATCAGATATTGACTGAGTTCAATATCGACATTGGGATCCGATTTGATTTCAGTCGGTTTCACCATTAATGTAGAGGATCCGCCGCAACTATCTGTCGCTGTAAAATATAAAAACCAGCCATCATCTTTAATTTCATCACGAATCATAATTTTAGAACTGATATCCCCATCGATACAGCTTTCTGCTTTCACATATTCCAAAAAAGCATCAATCATGTGGGCATAATCGTAAATCATTGGCTTAATTAAAGTAATACTTGGTTTGGTATAATCCGTATATTGAATTTTTCTTGTTGCCTTTGCCATATTATCATGACTGTCAAAAACAACATACGTAACAGTACGTTCATTTTGATCATTAAACTCAGAAAGACTCTCTACTAAAACCTGTGATGTTAAATCACCATCTTCTTTATCTGTACAAACAATTCCATTCAGTAAGGCACTTTCCTGATCACGTACACTCACCTGTAAAACAGTTTCTGGTACTGTAATCAATGGAGGTTGATCAAAGCCTTTTGATAAACGGTCAACAGCCATAAAAAGGACATAAATAATGAGTAACAGTCCAACTATAATACCATACTTAATTTCATTTTTCATATCCATCCTTCTTTCTGATATCTTCATTTTTCAGCATTTTTTTCGCATTTTCTTTAAAAATCAGATCCGCATAATTTGACCCAAAACTTTCTTTCACCATTTGATATGCCTCATACATTCTGCTTGATCTTCTTAATGGGTGATGAGCATCACTGCCCACAAAACTATAAGCATGACTCTCTAACAGCTCCATGGCCGTATCTTGTGCTAAACTACCATATTTCCCCATAACACTTCCCTTATTCATCTGTAATAAAGCACCCTTTTCAACAGCCAATTTTGCCATTTCAGGATTCATCTGAATACTGTCATAACGTTCAGGGTGTGCCAGAATCGGAATCCAGCCTTCTTGAGTCACTGTTTCAACTGCTTCAAGAATTTTCTCAGCTTCAATATCAAAGAAAAATTCCATCAGCATATAATCTGTATGATTCAAAGTCATCATTTCTTCTTTCTGCATGAAAAAGTTTTCTTGTGTTGTATATAAATACTCGCATCCCAAATACAGCTCTAAGGGTATTCTTTCCTGCTTTACAATATATTTGAAATCCTCAAATAATGCACTTATTTTATCCTTCGGATTATCAAATCCATAAGCTTGTGCAACATGTGGTGTTAAGACAATTTCATCACTGCCATCTTCATACGCATCCACAAGAAGCTTCAAAGCTGTCTCAATTGAAGACGCACCATCATCCACCATCGGCAAAATATGCGTGTGAATATCAATCATAGCTCTCTCCTTTAAAAATCTATCGCCATCTGAGCCGATTCTTCTTCACTCAGCTGCGTTAAATGTGTATCCAAAACACGATACACCTTTTGACACATATTTAGAACACTTGGACGATGTGTCGTGACAATACAGGTCTTATTTGGATGATTAACAATAATGTTATTTAACACCTTACGTTCCGTCACAACATCCAATGCACTGGTTGCTTCATCTAACAGCAAAATCGGAGCATCTCGAAGAATAGCTCGAGCAATCGCAATACGCTGTGCCTGTCCTTCTGATAAGCCTTTGCCGCGGGCACCAATCTTACTATTGATTCCATCATCAAGCTTTTCCACAAACTCATAGGCACAAGCAGATTTCAAAGCAGAAATAATTTCTTCATCAGTTGCATCTTCTTTGACCATTCTCATGTTATCTGCAATCGTACCAGAGAAAATCGTATTTCCCTGTGGCACATAAGCAAACAAATGACGAGTTGAAGCATCTAATACATATTCATTTCCTTGATAATCCTTGAGTAACGCTTTTCCTTCACTTGGTGCAATCAATCCTAAAAACATACGAATCAGCGTCGTCTTACCTTCTCCGCTAGGTCCAACCAAGGCAACTATTTCTCCCGGATTTGCTTCCATGGAAGATGAAACCAAAACTTTTTGATTTTCCACATAAGAGAAACATACATCCTCAAGTTCAATACTGAAACCAGACTCACTGATTTGATTCAAATGATCACTGATTTCAAGATTTTCTTCTTCCTTTGGAAGCTTAATGATTTCCATCAATCTTCCTGCTGAAATGGTTGATGTTACAGTGGAAGGAATAATTCCAACCAAAGCACTAAAGGCGGATGACATACGTCCAGACTGTTGCAGAAACAATGTCATTTCTCCATAATTAATAGCACCGCTCCACAAACGATAAACTGCCCAGCCATAATAAGAAAAATTAATCACCATTCCAATTAATGATAAAATTAAATTGGTTTTGATTGAAAACAAATTATATTCCAGATTTACATCCTTGTATCTTTTCTGAAAGCCTTTTAACTTACGACTGAATAAATCCACTAATCCAAATGACTTAATTGAATCAACATTACTGAAAGTCTCAGACTGAAAGGCCATCATTTCACTGTTCATTTCTTTTACTTTTTTATTATAATCGCGCATTTTTTTCATCAAAAGCTTTGATGCCAACAGCATCACCGGTGCATTGATCACAGCTAAAATCATCATCGTCGGATCATAATACATAATCAAACACAAAGTCGCAATAAAATTAAAAATATTAATAATCAGATTCGGTACCCAACCAATAGCACTGCTCGCTACTGTACCAACATCACTACCAAAACGATTCAACAAATCTCCGCTGTGATACTTTGTTAAGTCCAGCCAGTTCACCCCAATAATCTTATCAAAAATATCTGCCTGAATATCATTTTGAATACGAATATTAATCTTAATGGTAATACGTGACATAAGTTGACTGAACAATAGTGAAAAAAGTGCCATAGACACCATCAAAACAACCATTTCAAGAGCACGATTTTTTTGAATACCCGTAACAATATTAATCAATTCTTTTGAGGCAATAGAACTGATCAATGACATCACTGTTGAAAAAATACCCAAACATGTATAGAATATAATCTCTTTTTTATAATTTTGGCCATATGAGAACATCCATTTAAACTCTTCCCACATTTCCTTAATACTGCCATCTTTAATTTTATCAAGTATCATTCTTAAAGATTCCATGAACAACCCTCATTCTTTTTTTACAGACTCATTAATTATATCATTTTTCCTTTCAGATTAGAATATTGATTTTCTACATATCAGCATACTTTCATAGAAAAACTAATCAAAATTCAATAACTAATCTTAATTAAAAAAAGAAGCTTTCACTTCTTCTCATATGAATTATTCAATCATCCCTACTGTTTTTAAATCATTCAGAAAACCTAATACATCCGTTCTTGCTATTTCTTCATCCACTTCAAATTCATCTAACACTTTTTTGACCATTTCTTCCGGTGTATCAACACTTTCCATGTTCTTCCAAATGAAAGCAGCTACTTCATTTGTACTGATCAATCCATTAAAATATTGAGCTGCTTTTCCAGTTGGTACAATCACCACTTCACCAGCAATATTCTTCATGATATAATTTTCATTAATTTTCATCGGTATTTCCTCCTATTTATTTTATTCATGAACATTATTCTCTAAAAAATTCTTTAAATCAGTTACTGCATCCTTTTCTTTTGTACAGGCATATGCATACAGAGGAATCTCTAAACATAAATCACTGATAAGAGAAATAGCATGATTCACTGCTTCACGATTCCAGAAATTAATAGATGTTTCACTAATTATTTTTTTAATTGATTCACTTGGTTTTATTCTGCTGATCTTGTTTTGTGGTGCCTGAGATAAATAAATGATCGCTTTAATTGGTGCATTTTGATTCAGACAAGTTTTGGATGAACCACATACCGGAAAACCAAAACCTTTCCATACTCCATTTTCTTTTTTTATCAATGTTCGATCACCATTCACCAAAGTCGCATTTTCATATTTGATCCATAAATCAGCTTGAGTGCTTTTCCCTGTTCCGCTAGGAGCGGTAAATAAGATGGCTGTATTCTGAACGATGATAAATGAAGAATGAAGAATTATTGCATCCTGCTGAATCATTTTCTTTTCCAAAGCCAAAGCATTTAAAATACCAAAGCTATCCGAACGATTAACAGTTGATAAAAAATCTTTTCGGATATAAATCTTGTTGATCTCTTCCTCACTGTACAAAATATACGGTTCGTGATAAAAAGAAAGATACATCAATCTCTGTTCTCTAGTTCCATCCGAAAAGATATCCTGCATATCACTTTGATAAACAAGTCTGCCCTTTATTTCAGGAAGACTTTCACATACAACTAGATGATAAACTTCCTTAACATCTTCTCTTTGCTCAGTCAAAAAGACCTGAAGAAAAGGATTTATTTCCCATTCAAACGAAGATTCAATCTTAAATGAAAAATCAGCTATTTGAAAATAATAATTCATGTACTCACCTATCCCAAACCATTATAATATAGAAATTCAAAAAAAAGAATAAGAAAATCTTACTCTTTATCATCTTTCTTCTGCATCATGATTTTTTTGATTCTTTCGAATTTGACGTTCGTAAACTTCTAGTAATTCAATGAAATGATGTGTCATATCACAGTAGTACTGAGGTACTCC
>CAMEIZ010000034.1 GCA_945919165.1 uncultured Traorella sp. | reverse complement strand
CCACTGTTTTTAATAAAGCTTTTGTGACATTGGGTAAATGAGGTTTTCCCTTGGCTCTTCTTTTATCTAACCAAAGGATTGCCGGACGTAGTGGTTTTCCTTCTGAATCGACACATACAACAGTGTCACGAATCGTGGTCAGAGAAATAGCTTCAATTTTTTGGAAAAGCAATGAATAGGCTTGACTAAGTTCCATTGAAGCTTCACAGATTTTTTGATAATAGAAATCTGCATCCTGTTCTGCATAATCAATATGATTGGAGAAATAAGGGTGTTCATATTTCTTTTGACTTTTTGCCAGAATGTTTCCAAACTGATTAATTAGAAGAGCTCGACTGCTCTGTGTTCCTACATCAAATACAAGAACAATTCTTTCTTCCTCGCTCATAATTCACCTACTGGATATCATCGCGAAGGAAACGCTTTTCCTCTTCTTTCAAATCTAAGCCTAAAGTTCCGCCCGGATTCATGATGTTATCCGGATCAAAGTAATCTTTAAGCACTTTGAATACACCATATTCCGTTCTTCCAAGATTTCCTTCCAGCCACGGTCCAAACATTTTTCCAATACCATGATGATGGCTCATAGAAGCTTTTGATTTCTGAATGGCATCTAGAATTGTAGCATGATATTTTCTGAATTCTTCCGCATCATTCATTTTAGTAATGAATATGAAATAAAGATTCGCTCCCTGAGGATAGCAGTGAGACATATGTGTTGTCACAATCGTATTTGGTAAAGCATGGCATACTTCACGAACATCATGATGTACCTGTTCCATATTTGACCAGTGAACGGTACATTCAAGAGTATCTGTCATGATGCCGAAATCCAGCATCGTATCTCTTAAATATGGATCATTGAAACGACCTTTTTCCCAGCTCTTGGTTACAAAGGATGTTAAGGACATTCCGCCGTATTTATGTGCAATGCGTTTGATGTTTTTCGCAACATTTTTAGAGAATCCCTTTTCACCATCAGTAAATCCTAAAAACAGACAGCGTTCCATATCTTTATATCCGCGAACATCTAAAAGATTCCAAAGAACGGTTTCATCTACATTATACAATCGCAGCATCAGATTTGTTTCTTCTGGATCAGAAAGACGGAAAACAGAAGCAAAACCGGCTTCACACTGCATCATTTCTCGAGCAGCTTTCTGAGCGATGGTCCAGTCTTTAAAAATATAAGAGAAACGTTTTCTTGTTTCCGGCTGATAACGGAATACTTTCAAAGTAACTTCTGTAAGAACACCAAAGGCTCCTTCACTACCCATCATAATTTGATTAAGATTAGGTCCGGTTGCTTCACGCGGATAAGTAGAGGTTTTGATTGTTCCGATTGGTGTGGCGTATTTTTGTCCCATAACAATATCGGTGATGCAGCCATAATAAGTAGAATTTTGTCCTGCACCTCGAGTTACAACCCATCCACCAACGCTTGAATATTCAAAGGACTGAGGGAAATGACCGCAGGTATATCTTCTTTCAGCGTGGAATCTTTCAGGAGCTTCATTCAGTGCTTTTTCAAGGTCAGGTCCGGAAATACCTGCCTGAACGGTAATTGTCTGATCAGTTTCATTAAAAGACAGCACTTTATTGAAATGCTTGCGCATATCTAAAGAGATTCCTCCTAGAGTTGGTTCAACACCACGCGTAACACTGCTTCCTCCTCCATAAACATAAAGGGGAATTTTGTGTTTTGAAGCGTATGCAACGATTTCTTCTACCTCGTTTGTTTCTTTTGGATAAAGAACAACATCCGGCAGAGAATCAAACTGGTGATGACGTAAACGCAAAGCATCATAACCTGTTTTTCCATATGCGACAGCAAGTCTTGGATAATCTTCGGTTGTGACATTTTCTTCACCTAGCATCTCTTGAAATGCTTTGATATGCTGAGGATCCATTTTAGAAGGAATATTCAGCTCAACTTTTTCCATTCCAATACTGCCATCATATTCTTTAAAATCTTCATCACTCATCTGAAATTTTTCTTTCATCATTTTATAGAGTGATTCCTTTGGATATTTCACAAATTCTGGATCACCCCATCTGAAAATAGAACGATAAGAATCAGCCGGTGCGGCTTCTTTCACCCATTTTGGTTCAAAATCTTTATATGGTTTACTCATGAATTGTCTCCTTTAATATATTACTTGTTACTACAATATTAATTCCTAGTCCCAATACATTTTCCATTAACACATCACCCTGTTGGGCAACATAATCTACCTGAATATGATTGATTTGATTCATGACATCAAAGATTCTCTCTTTTGGGAATTCTTTTGATACTTTGATTGGAATTGTTGGAACCTCTTTATAAACAGTTTTTACAGTAGAAGTGATTGTTCGCATGGGATGATGAATTTCTTGAATGGCAAAATCTTTTCCTCTTGGGCAAAGATTTCCTTTAACCAAGATTTCATCATTTGTCTCATTAACAGTTAAATGGCATCCGTTGGGACACACAATACATGTCATTTCACGCATAAATCCTCCTTAAGTTCTATCTCAATATGATCATTTTCACTGATTTTTCCCATTTCCCATTTTACCTTTATTTTTTCCATTTCAGGTGGTTTTAGGTTTTTATAGCGTCTTTTCATGATTTCTTTTCCATTGACTTTTACAAGCAGATCAGCTGCTTTCATCTCTTTTTTAGCTCTGAAATAAAACATGGATTCTTGTACATCATGAACACTTACACGCTGAGGGACTAAATAAAGAAAGTCATCTGAGAGATCAATGGATACTGATTGAGTGGATACATGCTGACGCATGCTGTTTTTTCCTGCTATCAGACCACTCTCACTGACATAGTCGACTAAGTCATTTACATGAAGTGCATTTCCGCAGATGTATACATTCTCTAAACTGCTCATAAAATAATCATCAACATAAGGACCTTTGGTTTTTAGATCCAAAGCAATTCCTAATGATTCAGTTATTTCATTTTCAGGAATCAATCCAACAGAAAGAATCAGTGTATCACATTCTACGATTTCTTGAGTACCTTCTATCGGTCTCATTTTTTCATCGACTTGCATGATTTCGACGGCATTTAATCTTTCTTCTCCAAATACTCTTGTAACAGTATGACTCAAGTATAGCGGAATCTGATAATCTTCCAGGCACTGTACAAGATTTCGAGTTAATCCGGAAGGAGTAGCTTTTGCTTCATAAACCCCTAATACCTTCATGCCTTCAAGTGTCAGACGTCGTGCCATGATCAAACCGATATCTCCGCTTCCTAAAATAACACATTTGTTTCCGATTTTTTCTCCCAGCAAATTAACAAAATGCTGAGCACATCCGGCAGTAAAGACACCGCTTGGTCGAGTTCCGTGAATCTGAATCTGTTTGGCTGTTCTTTCACGACATCCAGTGGCAATGATCAGTGATCTGACAGTAACTTCACAAACTCCTTTTTTGCTGACATAGCTGACATGATAGAATCCTTCTTTTTTGTCAATCTTAATGACAAACGCCAAAGTTTCATAATCAATGTTTAAGCTTAGAAATTCTTGAATAAATCGTTCAACATATTCCGGACCACTGAGACGTTCTTTAAACTGTATCAATCCAAAACCATCATGTATACATTGTTTCAAAATGCCTCCAAGACGTTGTTCTCGTTCTAAAAGAAGAACTTCACCATTTTCTTTTTTTGCGCCAATTGCCGCTGCCAGTCCGGCAGGTCCTCCTCCAATAACTAAGGTATCATATTGTTTCATCTGTATTCTCCTTTGTTTTTCCATAGGAAATGATCGAATCAGCTCCGCTTTTTCTTACTTCAGAAAGAGGAATGTTTTTATACTCGCTGATAATTTTCGCAACTAATGGCATACAGAATCCTCCCTGACAGCGTCCCATTCCAGGACGAACACGTTTTTTAACACCATCAATGGTTGTAACTTCAAGTACAGAATTAAGTGCATCCAGAATTTCACCTTTGCTGATTTCTTCACATCGACAGATAATGATTCCATAATCCGGATTCTTTTGAATCAGCTCATTTCTTTTTTTAAGATCCATATGTTTTAAATCTGGAATTCCTTTACGGATAGGATTGAACAGTTCATTTTTTTCTACTGTTTTGTGTTCACTTAATAAGTCTATTGTCATCTTTACAACATCTTTTGAGACAGCTGGCGCTGTTGTCAAACCAGGTGATTGGATACCGGCACAATGTACGATGTTTTTTGTATTTCGGCCTTTTTCAATCACGAAGTCTTCTTCAAATGTTGCAGCTCTGACTCCGGTAAAGTAGGTGATAATATCACTTTGACGAATATTGGATGTTTTTTGATGTTTAGAGAAAACCTGATCAATACTTTTTCTTTCAGTCGCAAAGTTTTCTTTTTCATAGGTTTCAATTGCATCTGGTCCAATCAAAAGATTGTCATGAACGGTATGGACAATTCCGCCTCCTTTTGAATGAGAATTGTCTTTTTTCAATGTTTTTGTAGAAACGATTGAAGAAATCATTTTTCCGGCTTTCAAATCCAAAATAGAATCAGTGCCTTTTCTTGGATGAATCGAGAAGAATTCATCATCTGCCATTTTTGCGATATCATCAGCAAAAACACCGGCAGCATTGATCACTATATCAGGATAAATCATTCCTCTGTTAGTGGTCACACGAATGATTTTGTGATTATTTACTTCCATGGAAAGAACAGCCGTATTTAAGGCGATTTCGACACCATTTTGAATAGCATTCTCACCATAGGCAATCGTTAATCCATAAGGAGAAACACTGCCTGCCATCGGGTTATATAATCCAAATTGAATGTCATCACTTAAATTTGGTTCTAATTCCTTGATTTTTTTTCTTGAAATGAGACAAGTATCATCTACACCACAAATATATTTTCGCTGCATAGCATAAGCCCATATAATAGGGTAGAGCTTTTTATCTTTGAATCCGACAATTTGACCTACACGTTTGAAAGGAACATCTAATTCCTGACAAAGCTGATCAAAGCTGCGATTCGACTTTACAACATATTTCTGCTTCAAAGATCCTTTGTTTAAATCAACTCCGGGATGAATCTCACCATCATTTCTGCCGCTAGCCTGCATGGCCAGATCACTTTCTTTTTCTACAAGAAGAATATCCAGTTTATAACGGCTTAATTCACGGGCAATGCTGGCACCTGAGATACCGCCTCCGATAATCAGGACATCACAATGTCTTCCATCATACTTGGTGTCCTGAATACTGCTGATTCTCATTTGAGGCTTTTTTACACCTTTGAGTTCAATATGATTCACGACATGGATATTTTTATCTTTTTGGACACACATCTTGCATGCGTCAATAATATCCTCCCAGGAATTCATGACACCTGTCAGAACGATTCGACTCTGATCCAATTCTACCTGGATACAGCCAGGATATTTTTGATCGAGTTTCTTTTGTAAATCTGCTATTTTTTTCTCCATTATGTCGACTCCCATCATTAGTCGTACAAGTAACCGACTTATAATCCAATTATATAAAAGCGCTTTCATTTTGTCAATACTGCTTTTCCTAGTTCCTTTTCTATGATAAGATGAAGCTGAGGTAACTAATATGGCAGCACCAAGAAAACAAGACAATATACGTGAATCAATTATAAATACCTGTGAACAGCTTCTGAAAGAAAAATCATTTTCCGAGATTTCGTTAGGAGAGATTTCGCAAATATGTGGTATTTCAAAGGGAACTCTTTATTATCATTTCAATAACAAAGATGATCTTTTATTTGCGATTATGGATCGTTATTTAGATCAACAATGGCAGGATTTTTTGAATTGGACAAATGATGAAAGCAAAGATACATCACTTCATCGTCTGATCAAATATGTACTTGAACGTGATATAAAAACAGCACCTATGCGTTTTCACTTTTTCTTTGAAGCCATCAGCGGAAATGAAATAATTCGTGAAAAACTATTAGAACGCTATACGAAATTTGCACAATTAATTGCTTCCAAGATATCGTTAAAGAGTAATCTTGATCCGGATTATTTAGCATGGATGTTATTAATATTATCAGACGGTATGATGATGCATGATATGATGAAAAATCCAATGGTAAATACGGATCAGTTTATTGAAATGACCGAAAATTACCTGAAGAAACTTCCGATACAGAAAAAAGAATCGTAATCAATTTAATATAATAAAAGGAGGTGTTGATCCTCCTTTTGTTATATTAAGTTAGAACTCGTTTTTTTCAACTGCTTCAAGCCAACACTGATAATAATCTTTGTTTTTGTCACTGACAAGATAATGACCAATGATTCGCTTGACTTCCATATTATGGCTTTGAGCAAACTCAATTTTCTCATCAATGGAATCACGTTCAATGAATTGTTCAGTGATGATTACTATACAAGGAATATAAACAGCTTGATGATCTTTTGCCCATAATATATCTTTATTATTTGATACTTCTTTATGAAGAAGTCCAAAGGATTTAATATAGGTATCATAGGGTGAAAAAACGATAGACAAGAGATTTTGGTCATGCAAATAAGCCAATGTTTGTTCTTTGTTTTTTAGCGACATTGGTTGAATTTCAAAAAAATCAGGTTCAAATTGATCAAAAATGTTTTTTTGAAAGTTTTGACATTGTTTTAGATTAAAGGCTCTTTTTTGAATATTTTTTTTAATTGTTAATAATTGTTGAATTTTTTTATTGATTTCTTGTTCATTATTTTGTAAAAGCGAAATATGTTGATCAATGGAAAGCCCATAGAGATTTTTCAGTGTATCGACTGAGACGTTGAGATTTCGGTAAAACATAATATCTATAATGACTACCATGTCATCAACTGTATAGCTGCGATAATCGTTATCTGGATTACGTTGGGAATGAATGAGTTTTTCTTTTTCCCAATAGCGAAGAGTGGATTTTGGGATCTGAAGTAGTTCGCTGACTTCATTTAACGAGAATTTTGACATAGAAATCTCCTATTCCATGACCATTATATCATGCAATTTTATAAAATAACGGAAAACCTATCGTTCAATTTGTACTAATTAGTGATCTATTTGTAATAATTAACAAAATTCAAAAAAAATAAATGAAAACGCTTTACATTAAAGTCACTTCAACGTTTAAAATGTAAGCGTTGACAAAGGAGGAAATAGAAATGTCAAAATTTCAAACAGTTTTGGAACGACTGGTTGGTCCGTTAGCTGAAAAAATGGCAGCAAACAAAACGATTCAGTCTATTACAAACGGTATGATGGCAGTACTTCCAATCTCATTAGGTGTTGCTTTCATTGCCATTGTAGGTCAGTTTCCATTTGAACCATGGCAAATGCTTCTTGCACAATTGGGTCTTACTCAGGTCATTACTGATTTTATTAATATTACGACAGGTTTATATGCATTGTATATCGTTGTAACGATTGCTTATGAGACCGCTAAGATTGAAGAGGTAAGTCCAATTACACCAACCATTTTATCTTTATCTTTCTTTTTAATTCTAGTGCCTCAGCAGCAAATTGAACTAGGTTTAGATTGGTGGGCTGCCATGATTACTACTTCTTCAATTGGAAGTGATGGTATCTTTGTTGCGATGATTGTTGCTATTTTGGTAACGAAGTTTTATGCTTACATGAAAAAAAGAAACATGTTTGTAATTAAATTACCTGATTCTGTACCTAATATGGTTTCCGAGTCTTTAGGTCCTACTTTCATTGCCATGCTGATTTTTATTCAGGCATTTATATTAAAAGCAGGATTTAATGTTTCACCATTTGGTGATGCTATTACATTTGTTAATTCAATTGTAACAGCTCCATTATCTTTCATTGGATCATCACCATTATCAGTCATACTGGTATTTACGTTCGCCAACCTCTTGTGGTTTTTTGGCATTCATCCTGCAGCCATCATAAATCTGTTCTATGCAGTAACTGCACCAATTTATATTTATAATATTGAAGCCTTTTTGGCAGGAAATCCTCAACCATATTTGGAATTTATGTTTGTTACTGCGATTATTATGGTAGGCGGAACTGGAAATACGATTGGTCTTGCAATTGATATGTTAACAGCTAAGTCAGAAAAATTTAAAGCTATGCGTGCACTTACGCTTGTTCCAAGTATCTTTAATATCAACGAACCTATTATATTTGGTGTGCCTGTTGTTCTTAATCCGATTTTCTTTATTCCACTAGTTTCATCAGTAGCTGTTTCAGGCGCTGTTGTACACTTTTTCTTTAAAATTGGCTTTTTGACTTATGTAAATCCAACAATTGAACTTCCTTGGGTTATGCCGCCTGTTATTCAGCAGTTAATTTATTCCGGAATTAACTTTGCACTTGTCATGGTTGTTGTCATTGTCGTATTATGCATTCTTTACTATCCATTCTTTAAAATTGCTGATAAGAAGGCATTAGAGGAAGAACAATCATATGCAGCCACAAATCAGGAATAGTTTTCTCTGGGGCGGAGCTATCAGTGCACATCAATGTGAAGGAGCTTATCAAGAAGACGGAAAAGGATTAATTACCAACGATCTTTATTGCTTAAATTCAGAAACTAAAGAAAGAGAAGTTCATTTTCCCATCAATTCAGCTCAATATTATCCAACACATCATGCAATAGATTTCTATCATACTTATAAAGAAGATATCGCTATGATGAGCGAAATGGGAATCAAGTGTTTACGGTTCTCAATTAATTGGGCGCGTATTTTTCCAAATGGCGATGATGATCAACCAAATGAAAAAGGCCTTACATTTTATGATAGCCTTTTAGATGAGCTGGAAAAATATCATATCGAACCTATTGTTACGATTTCTCACTTTGAAATACCATATCATCTTGTTGAAAAATATGGATCTTGGTCAAGTCGTGATATGATTGATTTCTATATAACGTATTGTGAAGTACTTTTTAACAGATATCATCAACGGGTAAAAAAATGGATAACATTTAATGAAATCAATGTAGTAACTTATAAATCAGAAATGACAACAGGTATTCATACGGATGATATGCAAGTGATGTTGCAGATGGCACATTATCAGATGGTGGCAAGCGCGAAGGCAGTACGGCTTGCAAAAAAAATAGATCCAGAAATGCAGATTGGCATGATGCTGATGTATGGACCAACTTATCCAGAAAACTGCCATCCGGAGAATGTTTTAAAAGCAATTCATTATAATGACGAAAGCTATTATTTTGCAGAAGTAATGACTCAGGGATATTATTCAAATAAAGCAAAAGCTCTATGGCGATCACATCAAATGCAGATAGATTTGACAAGTGAAGATGAAGTTGACTTAATAAATGGACGTGTAGATTTTATCGCAATCAGTTATTATATGTCATGGACAACCAACGATGAAAGTACTGATGGAAACATGTCAAGCGGAGGGATTAATCCGTATTTAGAACAAAGTAAATGGGGATGGCAGATTGATCCTGTCGGATTAAGAATTTCACTGAATGAACTATATGATCGCTTTAAGAAACCGATTTTCATTGTTGAAAATGGATTAGGTCATGAAGATAAGCTCATTCAAGGAAAAATTCATGATGACTATCGTATTGACTATATGCGTCAGCATCTTAATCAAATGATAAAGGCAATCGAAGAGGATGGTGTTGATGTTATGGGCTATTGTGTTTGGGGAATCATTGATTTGATTAGTGCCAGCAAATTTGAAATGAAAAAGCGATATGGCATGATTTATGTTGATCGTGATGATTTTGGAAATGGAACAAATAAAAGATATCGAAAAGATAGCTTTTACTGGTATAAAAAAGTTATAGAAACAAACGGAAAGGAATTATAACTATGAAGAAACTACTTGCTTTTATGCTGATGGGTTGCATGTTGCTCATGCCAACAGTCATATCAGCGCGAGAACCTGTTGATAATTCATCCTATACCATGATTATCGAAGGTCAGGATTGGGGTCCAGCTGTTACTAAACTGGTAATACAAGGTGCTTCATCAACAGATCTCAATCAATTTGAAGTTCAGGTTTTAGAAACGCTTGACGGAGAAGAAATCGTCAATCAGCCTGTGAAAATTACAGAAGTGTATTATTCTGATGAAAAAGGTAATCCTGATGATGGTGTCAATGAATATGTTGCCTTAAGTTTAGAGATAGGACCGGAAAACCAAGAAACTAATCCGTTCTATTTTGATTTTGAGTCTTTTTCAAATTCTTGGGTAGATATGCAGTTTACTATCACTCAAACTAATACTCAGAAAACATGGAATCAGATGGGAGAGCAGTTTAAGCTTGTAGCTGATGAATTTGAAAAAAACGTCTTTACTTATGAAGACTCAAGATTTAAAGAAATGAATCTATCATATGCATCTTATTCTCCCAAAGAAGATGATAAGAAACATGCTTTGATTATCTGGCTGCATGGAATGGGATAAGGCGGAACTGATCCAGATCTTGTTTTGTTAGGAAATGAAGTTACAAATCTAGCAAAAGACCCAATTCAAAGCTATTTTGAAGGTGCATACGTATTAGCTCCTCAATCACCAACTTTCTGGATGGATCAGGGAGATGGAAATATGACCATTGATGGAAGCAGTATGTATTCTGAATCACTATTTGCGTTAATCGATTCTTATGTTCAGAGTAATCCGGATATTGATACTGATCGTATTATTATTGGTGGCTGTTCAAATGGTGGATATATGACAATGCGTATGGTGATTGATCATCCTGAGTATTTCGCGGCAGCATTTCCAATCTGTGAAGCGTTATATAATGATTATGTAACTGATGATGACATACAAAAGATTAAACATATGCCGATTTGGTTTACTCATGCAATTACGGATGATTTAGCAGAACCACAGTATATTACAATTCCGACCTATGAAAGACTTATCGAAGCTAATGCATTGAATGTTCATTTTACTCTTTTTGATAATGTTATGGATACAAGCGGGCTGTATTTTCAAAAAGACGGTGAAACACCATATGAATATTATGCTCATTTTGTATGGATTTATACACTGAATAATGAAGAAATGATTGATTATGACGGACTTCCAGTTTATGCGAATGGAGAGCCTGTTACCATCTTTGAGTGGCTATCTTTACAAACAAAACAACCTAGTCATTATGTACCATTGACATTTATTGATATCTACGGTGCTGTTCTTGTTTCGTTAGGTGCAGTTGGTTTAATTGCAGCAGCTGTAATATTAGCAGGAAAGAAAAAGGAGGTCATTTCTGATGAAAATTAAAAAAATTTGTTCATTAATATTGTGTGTAGGCTTAATTGGCACACTTGGAGGATGTTCAAAAAGTGACCCAAAACCTCAAATTGATGGAAAAGTAACGATTTATCTAACTCGCCATGGAGAAACGGAGTATAATGTAAAAGGTCTAGCTCAAGGATGGAGCGATTCTCCTCTTACAGAAGAAGGAATTTTACAAGCTCAAGCTTTACATGATGGGCTTGAAGATATTGAATTTGCCAATGTTTATTCATCACCGAGTGGAAGAGCAATGGATACAGCTAAATTACTCATTGGAGATAGAAATTTAGAAATCAAAGAGGATGAAAGACTGAAAGAGATGAATTATGGCAGTTTGGAAGCCAATCCAGTACAGCGTTTATGGGCAAAAGGTGAAGATTATGTCTGGGAAAACGGATGGGTTGACTATGGAGGAGAAAACTTCTATATTTTAGCTGATCGAGGTATGGAAGCATTATATGATATAGTGTCTGATCCACAAAACCTAAATCAAAATGTGCTTGTTTCTACGCATGGTATGACCATTCTTTCTATTCTTTATGAAATTGATTATGAAGCTGCTGATTCATTATATGAAGGATTAGCAAATTGTTCAGTTACTATAGTAGAGTACGAAAATGGTGAATGGACATTGATTGCTTTAAATGATACAAGTTATTTGGGAGAATAATTATGATTCGAATTTTATTAGTATGCAATGCAGGAATGAGTACTAGCATGCTTGTTAAAAAAATGCAAGATTATGCTTTAAAAACAGATATTGAAGCAAAAATTTGGGCTGTTGGTGATGCAGCAAGTGTCAAAGAAGTTGAAAAAGCTGATATTGTTTGTCTAGGACCTCAGGTTCGCTATCTTGAAAAAAAGATGAACGAAAGAGTAAAACACGAAAAACCAGTTATGGTTATTGATTTTACAGCCTATGGGTCTATGAACGGTGAAAAAGTATTAAAGGATGCAATTGCCTGTCTAAAAAACTATAGAGGTGAATAAAATGGAAGGATTAGAATTGATCTGTTTCCAGATAATCTCAAATGTCGGCATGGCAAGAAGCTGTTATATTGAAGCAGTAGAACATGCAAAAGAAGCTGATTTTGAAGCTTATGAAGCAAGCATGAATGAAGGTGATTGTTTTTTTGAACAGGCTCATCAAGCTCATTCCTCACTGATTCAGAAAGAAGCTGATGGTCAACCCACTCAAATTACGTTATTATTGATGCATGCAGAAGATCAGTTGATGAGCGCTGAAGGCTTTAAAATATTAGCTGCTCAGTTTGCAGATGTTTATAGAAGACTATAAAAAAAGAATTCGCTGATACTATATCAACGAATTTTTTATTTATTCAATTATTATCAAGTGATATAATAAACTAAGAGGTTAATATGGCAAACTGGAATCCATGGAGAGGATGCAGAAAATGCAGTGAAGGCTGTCTTCATTGTTATATCCATAAAGGGGATCAAAAAAGAAATATTGATACCAGTGATATACATAAGACAAAAGATTTTTATCGACCGCTTGAAACTTATAAAAATAAGAACTATAAGATAAAATCGGGTCTTGTTTATGTTTGTTTTTCTTCTGATTTTTTGATAGAGGAAGCAGATGAATGGCGTTTAGAATGCTGGAATATGATCAGAAAGAGAAAGGATCTAACCTTTCTTTTCCTTACAAAACGTATTGAACGCTTTATGGACTGTATTCCTAGTGACTGGCAGGATGGTTATGAAAATGTAGTGGTTGGCTGTACCATTGAGAATCAGAAAAATGCGGATCAACGACTGTCTCTTTTCTCAACATTGCCTATTCGTCATAAATGCATTATTGCGCAGCCTTTATTGGAAAAAATCAATATTAAGAAATATCTTAGTGG
>CAMEIZ010000033.1 GCA_945919165.1 uncultured Traorella sp. | reverse complement strand
AGCCAAATGGTATCGTCAATTCTTTTGAAACCTCTGTGGCAATGCGAACATAAGCTGCAATGATTTCCGGACCTACCGTAGTCAGATAAGGACGATCTCCTTCATTTGCAAATACACATGCATCAAAACCTAAGTCCATTAGAATATGTGCATCATTTTTTAATCGTTCAATATGCTGTTCAATTGATTGATTTGGATCATAATATGGAGTTCCTGGTAAAGCGCTCATATGCAAACATCCAATGATTGGACGCTTGACACCAAAAATCTCTTCATGCTCTTGTAATAATGTTTTTCCCATAATTTATGCCAGTATGCCAAGCAGTGACAGTACGACAGCAGCTGCCATCAAATACAACATCACCTGCATTGGTTTCTTTCCTTTCTTTAACAACTGATAAGTAATGAGGAATAATGCCATTGGCAGCATCTTTGGCATAATGGAATCTAAAATTCCCTGAACATTTACGCTCATCTGACCAAATGTAAATTCCAGTGGAGAAGAAATACCAATATTTTTAGCTACCAATGCTCCCAATACGATCATACCGATAACGCCTAAGGATTCTGTAATATTTTTAACCAATCCACCGCTTAAAATCTGAACAACCGAATTCTTACCATACTTATATCCCTGGAAGAAGCAGATATAGCTGACAATCAAGGCATAAGCACTGAATCCTAAAATGAATAGAACCGGACCTAAAGCGTTTCCAGCTAAAGCCATATCAATACCAATACCCAGCAGAATGACTTTCACTAATGATTGTGTAACAGTATCACCAATTCCAGCAATAGGACCCATTAAAGCTGTCTTAATATTGCTGATAGCATCAGGATCAATATCTTCTCCATTCGCTCTTGCTTCTTCCAATGAGCAAACAATACCCGGAACTAAAGCACCCCATGTATTTTCTGTATTATAGTAAGCCATATGACGAACCAGAGCATCACGTTTCTTTTCTTCGTCATCACCATATAATTTTTCAATTGCTGTTGTCATTGTGTGACAAAAACCAAGACCCATCAAACGTTCCCAGTTATAACAGATTTGTCCCCAGGATACCCATGTGAACCAAGTTTTGGTTAATTCTTGTTTTGTTAGTTTTTTTGTTTCAGCCATATTATTCACTCTCCTTTTTCATGTAGAAGAAGTGCAGGATTGCTAAACCGCATCCTACTAATGCAATTGAAGTTGTATCCATACCCAGATAAGCAGCCATAACAAATCCAAAAATTAAGAAAGGAATTGTTGTTTTCTTATTTAATACCTGCATCAGCATAGCTAAACCTAACGCTGGCATCATACGTCCAATTAACTGAAGAATTGAAGTAATCTGCGGAGGAATGGCATTCATAAAGCTTTCAAAATAAGCTCCGCCTAAATATACACATAAGAATGCAGGAATAAAATAAGTAATGAATGGGAATATCTGTGAAGCAAACAGGTTCATAATTTTAATTCCGCGAATATTGCCCTGTGCTGCATATTCATCAGCTTTGTGTACCCAGATTGGGTTCAGTGACATTTTAGCACTCTGACATAATACACCTAATAAACCTAATGGAGTAGCAACTGCTAAGCCTGTTGAAGCATCTAAGCCTGCAATCATTGTCATGGCAACACCTAAATATCCGGCAATCGCCATTTCATTAGGCAAGCTTCCACCAACAGCCAATAACCCAATATAAGCCATTTGAATGGTTGCTCCTACCTGTAAACCATAGCTAATATTGCCAAACATCACACCACATACTAATCCAGCTACCAATGGTGCACCAAAATAACAAGACCATCTCAGCCACATTGGGAATGCTGAACTGACTAACCAACACAATAAACCAATTACGATTGCGTATCCTAACAATTTAATCCCCTCCTTTTTTAATCATTAAAGTTGTTTAAGAATGTCTACTTCAGGTTCCGAATTTAACATCTGAAGATAAACATATACGCCTGATTTTGATAATTCTTTTGCCATCTCAATTTCCTGAGGTGACATAAATACCCTTTTCGTAATTCCTTTTCTTCCCGGACCGCTTCCAATATTACCAATATTTAATCGCTTCATTGGGTAACCTGCCTGATACAGTTTATATGCCTGTTCAACTGTCTTAAACAACAGCATGGCATTTTCATTTGTCACATCCTCTTGTACTCTTGCCAATGTTTGATTAATGGATAATATTTCAACACTGACACCGGTTGGAGCAGCCATCTTCATGACTTCACACATGAAGCTGTCTTTTGATAAAGTATCATCAACAACAATAATCTTTTTTACTTGAAGCTGTCTTGTCCAGCTTGTAATCACTTGTCCGTGTGCCAGACGTTCATCTACACGCAGAAATACAATATTCATTCATTTTCCCTCCCTTCGCTTTTCTTCACAAAATCAATGATTCCTGTGCGTCCGCACCTCAGTGCTGCATCACACAGTTCATCCAGGGTTGAAGTTTCCATACTATTAATCACCTCAAGTACCATCGCTAAATTCATTCCTGTTATAATTCGAATGTGTCGTTTTTCACTGTCATTCAAAGAATGATAAAGCTTTGCACATGTTAGAAATGGAGTTCCCCCCAATAGATCAACTAAGATGAGGATGTCTTCTGCCTGATGAATGAGTGAGGCAACATTTTGTTCATAATCACTAATATTGGCTCCTTCAACAAGAGGTAATGAATCAACATTTTCGATTTTTCCTATAATCATTTTCGCTGTATTTTTTACCTCTTCAGCTAAATGTCCATGTGATAATAACAGAACTTTCATCGCTTCACTCCTTTCCTGATTTATAGATTATCAGATACTTTTTAGAGCGTCAAATTCCGCTTTCATCTATTCTTGATTGTAATGTGTGTTCTTGTTTTTCAACATGATTCATCCTTTTTTTAACACAATTACATTAAAAACACTCTATTGTGTGTTATAATTTACACATAAATTTCTATAATTATTTTATTGTGTTATTTTTAACACACTAAAAGTGTCAGAAAGACTCATTATTTGGAGGAAGTATGAATCGGAAAGAAAGAATTGAACAATATGTTAAACAAATTACAAAAGAAACGATTCAAAGTGGCAAATTGGACCACAGTGGTGTCGATGCTTTGGTTATTTCGCAAGAATTACATTTAGACCGTGCTAATGTCAGTAAAGATTTAAATAGTTTATGGAAAGAAGGAAAACTGATCAAGATTCAAGAACGACCTGTTTTATTTCATTCATGTGAAGAACTGACAAAAGCTTTTTCAGTCAATTATTTACCTACTCTGATTGCCAAAGGTGAAGTATTAAGCAGTTTTCTTCATCCTGTACACTCACAAAAAACACTTGAACAAGCCCCTACAAGTGACACAATTGATCTGATGATTGGCGCAAAAGACTCTTTATCTATTCAAGTGTCGAAAGCTAAGTCAGCCATAGCCTATCCCCCTTCTGGTATTCATACTTTACTTTTGGGAAAAGCTGGTGTCGGTAAATGGAAATTTGCTCTTTATATGCTGGATTATGCTATTAAACATGGGTATAAGTTAAATGATTCAAAAATCATTCGCGTTGACTGTAAAAACTTTGATGAACCACACAGTAATTTTAATCTTCATCTGTTTGGTGCTTCAAAGGGATTTGCCGGTGACAAAATTCGAAAGGGAGTAATAGAAGAATGTCACGAAGGGGTGATTTTTTTAGATAACATCCAATCCCTGCATCAGAATTTTGTTGATTTATTAATCGAATTAACTGAAAAGAACACCTATACACGCGTTGGTGAATCTATTCCTCGTCCTTTTAACTGCATGATCATTGCCGCTTCAACAATTCTTGATACGCAAAATCCCGCTATTTATTCCATTGCAAAATACTTGCCAATTCATATCACACTTCCCAATATTGATTCAAGAAGTCTTAATGAAAAAATAGAGTGGATCTTATACTTTTTTGCACAGGAAGCCATGCAGACTCAATACCCGATTCGCTTTCACAAGGATATTCTTTCTTGTTTTGCTGTCAAATCTTATCAGGAAAATCTCACCGAAATGAAAAATGAAATCAAATTGGCTTGTTCAAAAGCTTATCTGGATGCACAGATGAATCAGCTGAATGTACTGGCTATTGGATTTCAACATCTTTCTTTGGAAATTGTTCAATCAAAGACTGATGAACTAAATGAATATCGAGTCAATCGTATCCTTTCAATGCTGAAAGATGATTATATTTTAATTGACGCAAACGGAACCAGCGAAACGATACATTATTTTCAAAATGCTTCCGTTATGTATGGGCTTCAACGAATGAATCAATTTGTCAATGAATTCAATACTGATATTGAAACGGTTGATAATATGCAAAGCTATATTTCAGATATCATTATTTGTGTTAAAAACTGCGGAAATGCTCAACTAAATGCTTTGGAATCAGCAATTCATCCTATGGTCCTTCGATTATTTCAACAATCGATTCAATCTGCTGATATTTTAGAAGATTTTACTCATCATGTTTCTTCTTATTATGGTTTATTACTGCATATAACAAATCTCATCAAACGAATTGAAACCGGTATCTATACACCAATTGCTGATTATGCTTCTATTGCTGAGCGTCTTTATCCTCAGGATTATCTTTGTGCCAAAAACATCATCCAAGCGATAGAAACACAATATAACTGTTCCATATCCAGAAAAGAAATTGACTTTATTGCTCTTTATCTTGCTGCCGCTAAAAGCTGGTCCGATTCAGCAAAGCCAAGCATTCTTCTTATCAGTCATGGAGATGCTATTGCTTCCAGCATGATGCAGCATATTCTCCATATTACTTCTTCAGATATAAAAATTGCCGCTATTGATTATCGCTCAGAATTACAATTTAATGATCTTTTAGAATATGCTTCCATTAAAGCACATGACCTCGATCAAGGCGCAGGAATCATCATCTTGACTGATTATGAACCGCTGCTCAGCATTTCTGATTATCTTAGAATTAATGAAAATATTCCATGTCGAACCATTACACCCTTATCACTGACAAGAATCATGGAAGTGATTGAACTTATCAATCAGCATTTTTCTATTAACCAGATTCATCAGCATTTTGAGCATCGAATGAATGATAATAATAATTCTGTCAGTAAAGAATCAACATTTATTGATAAACTGACCAATCAATTTATCAGTACTACTGTTTCATTTATTGATTCTAAAAAAGCCGTTGACAGTCTAATGAAAATCATGGAACAGATTTGTCTTATATTCAAAACACCCATTACTGAAGAACTCACCGTAAAATTTGTCTGTCATTGTGTTCATATGCTGGAAAGAGTTATTCGAAAGGAGCCTTTGCAGTATCCGAAACTGACAAATTTCCTAAATGAAAACAGTCAAAAATTTCACATGATCGAAAAGAATTTTAAAGAAGTTGAAGAAACCTTCGGTATCAAGATACCAAGTGATGAATTTGCCTATATTACTGAAATTTTCTTATATATGAGTATTTAAAAAAATCTGCATTCCGTATCATTCCCAAAAAATATGATAAAAAGAGTCAATCCTTACAATTTGCATTGACTCTTTGTTATTTATAAATCCAATTTCATCTGAACATCACCGTAACAGATCTTTCCTGTGGGCTGAAAACCCAGTTTATCATAAATATGTCTAGCTCGGTGATTTTTATGTCCGCAAAGCAAGTAAATGTGCTTATAGCGTCCAGATTCTTTTGCGTACTGAATCATCAGTTTTACAGCTGCCGTGCCATAACCTTTACCTTCATGTTCCACGGCAAGCATAATACGCCAAAGATCTAAACGATCTTCATCCATGTCTTCCTCCAACAGCATAAAGCCAACAGGGATATCGTCATCATAGACAGCAAACAAAAACACATCCCCATCATCTCGATATAACCATGCCTGAGCAAGAGAAACAGCATTAGATGCAACAAAATTTTCTTCCTTGGGCCGTTCATCTGTATGATGATATCAAAATTATCTTCAGTGATTTTTCAAAGATTAATCATGATTGATTCCTTTTTTTAACTAATTGTTGTCTGTCAAACATTCCCCTTTTGTCTGAATCACCTTTTGATACCAGTAAAAGCTCTTTTTTGGTGATCTATCATAACTTCCCTGTAATTGATTATTCGCATCTACATAAATAAATCCATATCGTTTTTCCTGTTCTCCACTCGCTGCACTTGGCATATCCATTGGAGACCACGCTAAAAAGCCCATTACCTCAACGCCCAAATCCATAGCTTCTTGTACCTGAATCAGGTGTTCTTTGAAATACTCAATACGATAATTATCCTCAATCATATCCTCTTTTTTTGTTTCATGCATACCAATTCCACATTCTACGATAAATAATGGTTTATGATAGCGATGATATAGCCTTAATAATGAAATCTGCAATCCTTTCGAATCAATCGTCCATCCCCAATCTGTAGTCGTTAAATAGGGATTATCAATTCCATAGATAATATTTCCTCTTTTAACATTCTTTTGATCGTCTGGATCGCTGCTGCAAACAGCACTTGAGTAATAACTCAATGCCATATAATCAACTTTTCCTTTTTTCAGGATATCTTCATCGCCTTTTTCCATGTGAATTTCAATCTGATGATTTTTGAAATAATGCTTCATTGTTTCAGGATAATAACCAAGCACCATGACATCACTAAAAAATAACAATTCATTTTCAGACTTCTCTGCCAGTAAAATATCATCCGGATGACAGGTTTTTGGATAGGCAGGCTCATACCCCAGCATCATACCGATTTTTGAATTCTTACAAATACGATTATGGGCTATTACCGCTTTTGCAGAAGCCAAAAATTGATGATGTGCGGCTTGAAAGATTGTCTGCAATTCATTTTTGCCACTATCCTTGATTCCAGCATCTAATGGTGAATAGCGCATAATATTAATTTCATTGATTGTCATCCAATAATGTACCTTATCATGGAATCGTTCAAATAATGTAATAGCATAACGTTCAAACAGATCTACCAGTTCTCTGCTTTCAAAACCATTATATTTCTCCACCAAATATAAAGGAATATCATAGTGTAATATCGTAATAACCGGTTCAATTTTATATTTCAAACATTCATCAATTACATTCTCATAAAATTTCAAGCCTGCTTCATTTGGCTTTTCTTCTATGCCTTTTGGAAAGATTCTTGACCAGCTGATTGAAAAACGAAATGCCTTAAAGCCCATTTCTGCAAGTAATTTAATATCTTCCTTATAGCGATGATAAAAATCAATTCCCTGACGATTTGGATAAATAAGGTTTTTCTCTTTGTATTCTCCATTTAAAAATGACTGAACACGATTTTTTCCACATGGCATCAGATCATATACACTTAAGCCTCTGCCATCTGCATCAAAAGCACCTTCTGCCTGAGCAGAAGCAATTGCTCCACCCCATAAAAAATTATCCGGAAATTTCATTTTCATTCTCCCTGACCTTTTAACTTAATCTTTTGGCAAATCAATATATTTCACTTCATTTTCAACATGAGCATAAACAACCTTTAAATTTTGTGTAGGCATTTCAAAACTGGCTGTTGGAATGCCGGCTGAACATATGATTTTGTCATGATGAAAGATCTGATTATCAACAAGATATCCTATTTCTTTCTTATAGGGAAAACTAGCCGCACATCCTGCTTCATAACCCGTTTCCATGTATAACTCTTCACGTGTCGCAACAGACACTTTTTCCTGTAACAGTTCTTTCATGAATTTGCGGTTCATTCTGACTCCTTCTATGGTTACTAGCACATAGTATTTTCCCGATTTTGTTTTCATAAAAAGATTTTTACTTTCAATCCCTGTCAGATGAAATTGTTCATCAACTTTTTTGGCTGTTTCATAATCTAAAATTGGCTCGTGTTCTATATAAGTATATGGTAGATTCAATTCATCTAATAATTGTACACTTTTTTGCATTTTTTTCTCCCAATATTCTAAAAAACGCCTTCAATCATTTCTTTCTAAACAAGAGAAACGATTAAGGCGTCTAATGGTAAAATTATTTAATAATAGCTGGCAGCCAGTGTTCATCAGGCTCAAGACCTAATAATTTAGCTACAGTAGATGCGACATTGGCTAATCCAAATTCTCCTTCTGCAATTTCTACATCAGCATTGTAGATAATAAATGGAACTTTATTTAATGTATGACTAGTTTTAGCTTTAGGAGCTGCTCCTTCTTTCTTTGCTTTTTCATACATCTCATCTGCATTTCCATGGTCAGCTGTAACAACTAAAATACCATTTACTTTATCAACAGCTTTTTTGATGCGTTCAAGATTTAAGTCAACACTTTCCACACCAATGATTGTTGCTTCGTAGCTGCCTGTATGTCCAACCATATCTCCGTTTGGATAGTTTGTACGTAAGAAATCATACTTGTTTGATTCAATGGCTTCTACCAGTAAATCTGTAATTTCAGCACTCTTCATCCATGGACGCTGTTCAAAAGGTACAACATCACTCTTCACTTCAACCCAGTCTTCCAGTTCTTCAGAGAATTTCTGAGAATTGTTGCCATTCCAGAAATAAGTCACATGACCATATTTTTGAGTTTCACTGATTGCATATGATTTAATGTTGTGTTTTACCATGAATTCACTCATCGTATATTTAATCTTTGGTGGATAAACTAAGAAATTGTTTGGAATTTTTAAGTCTCCATCATACTGTAACATACCAGCATACATAACATCCGGTTTTCTTACACGATCGAATTTATCAAAATTTTCTTCATCAAATGCTAATGAAATTTCCTGAGCACGATCCCCTCTGAAGTTATATAAAACAACGCTGTCACCATCTTCAATGGTTCCAACCGGCTTACCATCCTCTGCAATGACAAAAGCAGGAAGATCCTGATCAATAACACCTAACTCTTCACGATAAGTTTCAATTGCTTCTCTAGCGCTTTTAAATTGTCTTCCTTCACCTAAAACATGTGTATGCCAGCCTTCTTCAACCATCTTCCAGTTTGCCTGATAACGATCCATTGTAATCTTCATACGTCCGCCGCCGCTGGCAATGCAGGCATGGAATGTATCATCATTAACCTGATTAAAGAAATCTTCAATCTGATCAATATAGGTTAAGGCGCTTGTTTCCGGTACATCACGTCCATCTAATAGAGCATGAACTCGTACTTCTTTAACACCATCTTCTTTTGCTCTTTCAATCAGTGCCATCAAATGATTGATATGTGAGTGTACATTTCCATCTGACAGCAATCCTAAGAAATGCATTTTTCCGTTTTTACATTTTTCAATTAAAGCTTTCCATGTATCAGTTTCAAAAATATCTTTTGATTCAATTGATTCATTGACAAGCTTTGCACCCTGACTATAAATCTGACCGCATCCTAATGCATTGTGGCCAACTTCAGAGTTTCCCATATCGCCATCACTTGGCAATCCAACAGCCAATCCGTGTGCTGCAATTGCTGTGTTTGGACATGTGCTTAATAAGTTATCCAGGTTTGGTGTATATGCATTGGCAACAGCATTTCCAAATTTGTTGTCGCTTAATCCGACACCATCCATAACAACTAATACTACAGGTCTTTTAGACATATTTAGCCCTCCATTTTCCTTACCATAATATATCACTTTTTTTACAGAAACGCACCCTATTTACTTGTTTTTTTCTACTTTTTACATAACACAATTCATAAAATGAAAAGTAAATGAATACACTGTTAGCGAAAAAGGAGTGATTTTATGTGCGGAATTGCTGGTGTGATTGATTTTCATCATCATCTTGAAAATCAAGAAGTAATCTTTAAAAATATGATTCAATCCATGAAACATCGTGGTCCTGATGATGAGGGAATGGTATTGATGGAACATGCTGCCCTTATGCATGCAAGACTCTCTGTTGTCGATCTTGAAAACGGAAAACAGCCAATGAGAATCAATCACTATGTAATTGTTTATAATGGAGAATGTTATAACACAGAGGAATTAAGAAACAAACTGATCAAAAAGGGAGCTCGTTTTTTTACTCAAAGTGATACTGAAGTTATTTTGAACGCTTATATATTCTATAAAGAAAAATGTCTCTCCATGATAAACGGAATATTTGCTTTTGCGATATTTGATACAAAAACAAATCAGCTTTTCTTAGCACGTGATCCAATGGGAGTTAAACCTTTATTTTATACATCAGTCAATCAGACCTTTTTATTCGCCAGTGAAATCAAAACCTTATTAACTCATCCTCTTGTACCCTCTCTGATCGATGCATCATCCATCCATCAGTTAGCTTATCTTGGGCCTGGGCGAATAAGCGGAAACGGTGTATTTAAAAATATCTATGAACTTAAACCAGGTGAATATGGACTTTTATCAGAAGAAGGTTTTCATATTCATTCCTATTTTTCCATTACCAGCCACACTCATCAAGATGATTTTATTACAACCCTTCAAACATTAAAAAAAATGGTAACTGATTCTGTTGAACGTCAACTTGTCAGCGATGTAGAATTAGGAGCTTTTCTTTCAGGAGGACTTGATTCTTCAATCATTTGTGCCATTGCCAGCCGTGCTTATCAAAAACAAAACAAAAAGCTCAAAACATTTTCTTTAGAATTTGAAAATGATGATCTTTATTTTATTCCAAATCACTTTCAGCCATCCAGTGACACTCCTTTTGTAGAAGTCATGGTAAAAGAATTTCAAACAGATCACACTGTTATTCGTTTAAAAAGTACAGATTTAATTGATGCGTTATATGAAGCAGTTGATGCCAGAGATCTTCCGGGTATGGCTGACATAGATGCTGCAATGCTCTTATTCTGCAAAGAAGTAAAAAAACATGTCGATGTTGTATTATCTGGAGAATGTGCTGATGAAATATTTGGCGGTTATCCATGGTTTACGGAACCAAAGTTTTCTCATTTTCCCTGGTCACAAAATATTGAATTCAGAAACTCATTATTATTAGATACTTATAAGATAGACGCTGAAGCTTATATACAGAATCTTACAAGCAATTGTTTACTTCAAGCACCGCTTCAACAAGATGATACTCTTTTTGATATACAAACAAAACAAATGACCTATTTAAATATGTATTGGTTTATGCAGACTTTATTAGACCGGAAAGACCGCATGAGCATGAAAAGCGGTTTAGAAGCACGTGTTCCATTCTGCGACGCTTCACTCATTCAATATGTGTATTCGATCCCATGGAGATTTAAACATATCCATGATCGTGAAAAGGGATTATTAAGAGAAGCAATGAAAGATCTTTTGCCAGAAAAAATTATTGAACGGAAAAAAAGTCCCTTTCCTAAAACACATCATCCCATGTATTTAAAGATTCTTCGTGAAGAGCTGTCAAAGCTTCATGAACATGAACCCTTATTTAAGATTTTTAACTTTCATCAGGTGAAACTTCTTCTTTCTGAAGAATGTGCTATTCCATGGTATGGTCAGTTGATGACAACTCCTCAAACCATAGCTTATTTACTTCAAATAAATTACTGGTTGAAAAAATATCAAATTCAGATTCAATCAAACTGAATTTTGTGTATAATAATGAGTAGGTGATCTTATGGATATGAAAAAGACAGCTGTTCAAATGGCTGTAGCAAAAATCAGTTCAACAAAAAGAGGCAGAAAAATGATTAAGAATACGATATTAGCTTCTGTTTTATCAGGTTCTGCTTTAGCTGTCTATATGATGGCATCTGAAGGAAAAAAACTATCAGATAAAAATAATTGAAATGAGGAAGAGAAATCTTCCTTTTTGATTGCTTTTAAAAGTGAAACAGTTATAATAGGGAGGGTGATTTTATGGCTATATTTCTTGTATTCTTATCAGGTGTCTTTTTAGCCTGTATGCAAAGTTTTAACGGTCAGTTAAGCAATACAATTGGTATTTATGGAACAAGTTTGATTGTTCATCTAATTGGTGGTTCAGTTTTGATTTTTTATATAAAAGCTATTAAAAAAGAAAAGATTCATTTGGGGCCTATGCCCTTATATGCCTATTGTGGAGGATTATGCGGCCTGATATTGGTTAGTTTTACCAGTCTTAGCATATCACATATCGGTAATGTACTGACGACCTGCCTTTCTATTGCCGGACAAGTTTTTCTCTCTATCATTCTTGATCATTTTGGTCTTTTTGGTGTGATTCAGAATACATTTAATACCAAAAGAATTCCGGCTCTTTTTCTTATTCTTTTAGGTGTTGTTCTGGTCAGCATGGGAGGTTAATATGGATTTCTTATATCTTTTACTTGCCTTTGGCTTAGGTTGTGTCAATGTTGTAAATCGAACGCTCAGCTTTCAGGCTACTAAACATCTTGGAAATAATAGTGGTTGTTTAATGAACTATATAGTTGCTTCAATTGCTTCTTTATTTCTGGTTTTATTTTATCCACAATCAAAGGAAGCTATAACTCATGCTTTACAGGTTCCTCTTTGGCTTTATCTTGGCGGTGTATTTGGTGTAATTGCCTTTTTTCTCAACATAACATCCCTACATAAAATGAATCTGTTTCAATCAGCCATTATTATTCTGATAGGTCAGTTATTAGCAAGCTTTTTATTAGATTTATTTTTTGGTTATTCACTTTCTACCATTAAAATTATCGGAGTTGTGATTTTAACTGTAGGTGTTATTTGGGATCGTAAAGTTTCTTTAGATAAATGAATCGCCGTCCTATCGAGCATGTCATAAAACAGTTTATCCTCCGTATGTTAAGGAGGATTATTTTTTGCAAGATATTCAAACATGCTGACGTCGTACAGTAGTCAGAACCATTTGATACCACTGAGTGGGAATAAATCAAAAAATCCGAAAAAGCCAGTAATACCAACGGTTTTCGGACTTCGACCACTTCTTCTGATAAGGTTTTGATAAGATTCCGCTTCAATGCAATTATTCTGTGTTGCGAGTGGCTTGTGAGTAAAGAATAATTTCAACTATCTCACAAAATACCCATATTAACATTTAAGCCCGTACTGATCGGATGTCAGTACGGGCTTTTTGTCGTTTATTTTACTCTTTAGCCTCTTTCAATGCCGCAATCAGCATGTCGCTGAGTTCCTGTGACGGAACTTTCGCCCAACGTCGAGTCGTGTCCTCAGCCGGGAATGTATAACGCCAACGGTCATACTGTTCCTTGCTGATCTCGCCGTTTCTCAGCTTTTCAGCTTGGTCCGCCCACGCGGAAAGCATTTTGAAAATAGACTCGTCCATCGTCCGCTTGCTGCCATCAAAGACGATATGCACTTCGTCCCCATGCTTTTCCGCCCTTACACCATGAATGTCCTCAATCGCAAAAAAGGTATGGATAAAGCCGAGGTCGCTGTCAATATCGGGGATGTTCAGTGCCAAAGGAGAAACCTCCAGCACATTGGCAAGCGCTTTCACCAAGTCCTCCTTGGGCGTTCTGGAGCCGGACTCGTACTGAGCCATGCGAACATCAGCGGTCTTTTGGGGAAAGCCAACGGCTTGGCCAAGCCACTTCTGCGTCATGCCGCGCAAATTGCGTATAAAGCGGATTCTTTCACCGATTGCCATGCTTTTCACTCCTTGCTGTGTCGTTGTGTTTATTGTAGCAGATATGTTTAGTGTATGTCAAGATAACAAAAGCAAAAAAGTTTAATATTTTCTCTATAGCCTCTTGACATAACGGAATATGCTTAGTATAATGAAGATGTAAACTTAAACAAATACGGTTAATGTTGCAACAGCTGAATACCTGTCACACATCA
>CAMEIZ010000032.1 GCA_945919165.1 uncultured Traorella sp. | reverse complement strand
ATAGATAGCTATGATGTCTTCATTTTTCCGCATTTCATATTCTCCTTATCTCGATATGTAATGTGCCATGAGGTACTACTAAAGCATATAATATAGTTGCAGGACAGGAAAGTGTATTAGGTTGCAAAAATCTTTCCTAAAATGCTTATACATATTGATTTGAAAGTGTTGATATGGTAAGATAGGAAAGAAAAGTGTATCAAGTTGCAAAAATCTTCCCTAAGGAGGCTGCTGTATGGAAATTCGCAGAGATTTTTACTTAGATAAATTGATTAAAAGAAAGAACAATGGACTGATTAAGGTGATTACTGGCATTCGTAGATGCGGAAAGTCCTACCTGCTGAATAATCTTTTCTATCATCACCTACTGGAATCGGGTGTTGAAGCTGATCACATTATTCGTTTTGCATTTGACTCAGCTGATGACTTGTATTTGATCGGTGAAAACCTTATTCAGATTGAAAAGGAAAAACGTGGAGTTGATCCGGAAAAATTCATGGCATATATCCGTTTGAAGGTTACGGATGATGGTATGTACTATTTACTTTTAGATGAAGTACAGTTGATGGATTGCTTTGAATCTGTATTAAATGGTTATCTTCGCAAAGACAACATGGATGTGTTTGTAACCGGAAGCAATGCAAAATTTTTGTCTAGAGATATTGTGACAGAGTTTGCCGGACGTGGAGATGAAGTTCATATGTATCCGCTGAGTTTTGTAGAATTTATGTCTGTATATAAAGGCGATAAATATATGGGATTGTCAGAATATATGCTCTATGGTGGTATTCCTCTTGTTGTTCTTCGTGAAGGTGTCAGCGATAAGGTTGCGACATTGCAAAATTTGTTCAGCGAAATATATATTAGAGATATTTTCAAGCGTAATCGTATCAAGAATATTAGCGAACTGGAAGATCTGCTGAATATCCTTTCTTCATCCATTGGTTCTCTGACAAATCCCGAAAAGTTAAAGAACACTTTCAAGACTGTTAAAAAGTCTAAAATTACTTCTAAGACTATAAAAAAATATCTGGACTGTTTTGAGGATTCTTTCTTAATCGAATCGGCGCAGAGATATGACATTAAGGGGAAGGCATATATTGAGACTCCAAAGAAATATTATTTCTCTGACCTTGGGCTTCGCAACGCCAGAATCAATTTCCGTCAATTTGAGCAGACCCATTCTATGGAAAATGTAATCTATAACGAATTGCGTATGCGTGGCTATAGTGTAGATGTTGGTGTTGTTACTATTGCTGAAAAAGATCAAGACGGCAAGGTGAATCGAAAACAATTGGAAGTAGATTTTGTATGCAATCTTGGTTCTTCCAGATACTATATCCAGTCGGCGTATTCGCTGCCTGATGAAGCGAAACGCACTCAGGAAATCAGACCGTTCAGAAAGATTGATGATTCTTTCAAAAAGATTGTAATCACTAAAGATATTGTGCAGCCCTATTATGATGACTATGGTATCTTGACTTTGAATATTTATGACTTCCTTCTTGATCCGCAGATTTTGGAAAATAAATATTAACTATTGTCGCAGTTATGCGCTTCAGCGTGTGGCTGCTTTTTTTATTTGTTCAATCTACGGTCAAAGAACTTTTAACAAATTCTTGATAAGATGATTCCACGAAAGAAGTTCCGTTAGCATCCCGATAATATTCTGCATCTTTTGAAGTAGGAAAACAGGCGTTATAAGTTGGGAATAGAGGACAACTTCTCTCTCATAGACTGAAATTGCGAGGGAGGTGCATTGTATCACAAGAAAGAGTGTTCCAATCAATATAATTATCCATTATCCGAAAACCATAGAAGGTCAACGTGAATTAGCAAAGCGTGTTGCCGGTGTCCACGCAAGCTTGGTCAATCAGCATATCCAAAAATTAAATTGTTCTTCCGATCAGAAGGTAAAGCTACTGGAGGCAGTTATCAAATCCACATCTATAGAAAAAACAGGTGAGCAAACTCTGGAAGTTTGAATACCTGCTTTTTCTTCAAGCTAAGGTTCTCTCTTGTATCATTTTCTCTTGCCCTTTATATAAGAAGTGATACGTAATGACTCTTCTAGTTAATCCAATCAATTCTGCAACACTTTCTGCATCAGTCTCACACCAAACAAACAGTTCCAGAATACACCTTTTTGGTTCACCATAAACGTATCTGTGTGAGGATAGCATTTTCAATACATTTTGCCGCATACGTAGTAAGCTTATGACCGCTTTTGGGATTATAGGTATCAATGGCTTTGATGAGTCCAATGGTACCGATACTGATAAGATCATCTTTTTCCATTTTTTTGATGTCATATTTTTTTACAATGTGAGCAACCAGACGAAGATTATGCTCAATTAAGATATTTCTGGCTTCTTCATCTTTTAAAGCTAATCGTTCTAAATAATAAGCTTCTTCTTTTTTTGACAGAGGATCTTTAAAGCGTTGGTTTTGAATAAAACCACAAAAAGATAAGAAATCCATAAAACCCATCTGTAACAATTCAAACATATTTCACCTCATTCAAGTATATGAAATGAAAAGAAAGATAGACATGATGACATGATGCCTCAATTATTATGAATGTCTAAACAGTATGAGAATTTAGATTTTATCCTGTTTTTCTTGCATGCTTAGCTGATGATATGCTTGGTAAATGATTATGAGGGCAATGATAAAGGTCAGTAAATCAGATACAGGCATTGAATACAAAACACCATCCAAGTCAAAGAAAACAGGAAGGATTAAAGCAAAGCCTACGCCAAATACTATTTCACGAATCATGGATAAAATGGTAGATGCCATTGCTTTTCCCATGGCTTGAAGAAAAATAAAGCATGCTTTGTTGACACAGGCAAAAATGACCATGCAAAGATAGATTCGAAAAGCTTTTATCGCAAATGCGGTGTAATAACTGCTTTCATTGGCAGCACCAAAAAGATTGATCAGCTGCAAAGGGAAAAATTCCACTAATATCAAAGCAAAAATCCCTACCAAAGCTTCTGCCCACAACAGTTTGGTAAAAAGACTTTTAACACGTCCTTTTTCATGAGCGCCCATGTTATAGCCCACAATAGGAATACAGCCTGCTGCCATTCCTACAACGATTGAAATAATAATCTGAAAGAATTTCATGACAATTCCAACGACAGCCATTGGGATCTGAGCATATTGTTTTTGACTAAAGATTATGTCCATAGCTCCATACTTACGAATCATATTATTGACAGCAGCCATGGAGGCTACTAAACTGATCTGAGATAAAAAACTGGTGATTCCCAAAATCAATGTTTTTTGACAGATAGAAGCACTTAAAACATAATCATCTTTAGAGGGCTGGATGATTTTCATATTCATCAGATAGACAATAGCTAAAATAGCCGTAACGATTTGACCCAGCACAGTAGCGAGTGCAGCACCCATCATGCCCCATTTGAAAGAAAAGATCAAGACAGGATCAAGAATGATGTTGATTAGTGCACCTGTCAAAATTGAAATCATGGCAAACTTAGGACTGCCATCAGCACGAATGATGGGATTCATTGCCTGTCCAAACATATAGAAAGGAATTCCAAGAGAAATATAAAAGAAATATTCCTTGGAATGAAGAAAAGTTTCTATATTGACAGTCCCACCAAACATAGTAATGATACCATCTGAAAAAAGAAGATAAACGATAGTTAAAACAAGGCTGCAAATCATCACCATGATAATGGAGTTACCCACACTTTTCTTTGCAAGGGATATTTCATTTTTACCAAGACAGATGCTGACAAAAGCACAACAGCCATCTCCAATCATAACGCCGATAGCTAAAGCCACAACGGTTAGTGGAAATACAACCGTATTGGCTGCATTACCATATGAACCTAGATAGCAGGCATTGGCAATAAAAATCTGGTCTACAATATTATAGAGAGCCCCAACCAGCAGTGAAATAATACAGGGAATTGCATATAGCATCATCAGTTTTTCGATACGTTCAGTTTTAAGAAATTGATTTGATTGTTCCATATTTATCCTTTCCTTTCATCAAAACAGCGTGTTGTTTGAATGCATATTTATGCACTCAGCCAACACGCTTTTACATAAAAAACGAGCAGCATGAGCGCAACTGGAATTACGCATAAAGCTACTCGTTGTGTGATTATTTTACATCACATTTTATTTTTTTTCAAAGATTCTTTTTTAAAAAATTGAATTTTATTCAGATGATTTTGAAATCAGTTTTTTTGATTTTGAAAAATCAAAATTCAACCCAAAGAGTATTTTGATGATCCATGCCATGACAAGAAATACAGCAATGGGAATTATACATGTAGTAATAATGAGAACAGCAATGGCATCAACAAATACACTGATGCATTTTTTAGCGTTATCGGCGAGATTTGCGATACTGTTGCCAATTCCGTTAATGAAATCTAAAAAAGCATTGGAGTCTTCTTTTTCAGCTTCCTGTGTGATTTCATCTACATGTTCAAATGTTTGTGTGATGGATTCCTGAAAAGTTGCTTCGACAAGTTTTGTGACATTCACGCTGAAAGGAATAATCAAGGTAATGGCAACCGCAAATATAGTGAGTTTGATGGCAATAGTTTTTAAGACCTGTTTCTGAAACAACACATAGATTCCAAATAACAGACAGACAAATGGAATAATAAAAGTAAAGGAAATATATCCGGTGATTGTCAATAGAAATTTCTCCAAATAAATAGCACAGATCACAACTAATAAATAAGGGGTCAGGCCAGATACCTGATTGGCAATTGGACTAGCCATGTCACCTGGTAAAGCCGAAATGGCTGTAGAAGTAACTGTGACAGCTGCAGTGAGTTCCATTGCTGTCATTTTCTTTTCATCTAATACTCTGATGGATTCGATATGAAATTCAGGTGAAGAGACACGTTTTGAAACATAAAAAATTGAAAATAAGGAAGTGCATATCAGAGTAAGTACGATTAGTAGTTTTGTTATGGTGCTTTTTTCTTTGAACATAGAATCTCCTTTCCAAAAACAATGTAATCATTTTTTTCATTATAACAGAAAAATACATAAATGAAAAATATAGATTCACGCGAAAAATTCTTCCTCTTTGATGTGAGTGAGTTTGTCTTTTGAAAGGTATTGACTGCACGCAGGGTGCAGTTTTAGGGTAAAGGAGGAAGAGATATGGAGAATAAAACTTTACATGAGCTGTGTCATGCTTTGAATGTGACAAGAAGAACTGTTCAAGGTTATGAGAAGGCAGGATTGGTTTGTGCATCAGGTAAAAATAAATATGGGCATCTTCTTTATGATGAAAAGACTTGTAAACGAATTGCTCAGATACGATTGTTTCAAAGATTTGGATTTCGTATCAAAGAAATTAAAGAGTTGATTGATGCACCAGGTTTTGTGATAAAAGCTTCTCTTGAAAAGCAAATTTTATTTTTACATAAAGAAAAAGCTGAAATTGAAGCTTTAATTGAAAAAGCATATGAAATAATCGATTCTTTGGAATAAATGTAAAGAAGACAAACTCCACCACGTTTTGAAAGGAGAATAAAAATGATTCAGAAAAAAAGAATGATATGGGCAGTATTAGCCGGGTTGATGATGGTTTCACTTGGTGCATGTCAGAAAGAAGATAATCAAGACCAATATGAAAATAAGGTTGAAATGAAAGAATTTCAAACATCAGCAAGTATAAAGGAAAGTGTTTTAGTTGATGAACAAGAGATAAAAATTACAGCCATGAATCTATCATATACGACTTATTCTGTTGAATTGGATATCATGATAGAAAACTTAAGTGATCAGGATCTGACATTTATCAGTAATTCTATTGGTTACAGCTGTAATGCTGTTAATGGTTATATGGTGATGAATGGCTATTTAAATGAAAAAGTTGAAGCTGGGAAAAAAGCAAATGAAACAATTGTTTTCAGTATGGATGAACTGATGATGTTAGGGATCTATGAAATAAGTGATATTCAGGTTGGTTTTGATGTAACAGATGATCAGTATCATCACTTTTACACCGGACCAAGACAAGTAAAGACTACAGCTTATGATAAGGATGTTAACAAGAAAGACACGTATGCGGAAGCGATTAAAAATGGTACTTTAGAGAAAGTGTTAGATTGTCATGTGGATTACTATACAGAAAAAGAATTCTATAAGGAAGCGGATCTTTCCATTATCTCGGCAGCACTTATTACAACAATAAGTAAAGAAAAAGCGATTTTGCTGGAAGTTGTGAATACTTCTTCACAAATGGTATATGGCAGTGTATCCAATACCCAAATAAATGAATTAACAGCGTATGGCGGTAAGTGGTCAAATGATTTGATCAATTCCTCTTCAAGACGAGTAATTCAATTACCATTATCCAGCATGTTGAATGATCAGTATTGGGAAATGATGGGATTAGATAACATACAGGAATTCTGTTTTACGTTTCAGCTTTTTGACACAGAATTTCATGAAATATCAAAACCTCAAGATATTATCCTGACCTTTTCAGATAAGAAAGCAGTCCTAAATGATACAGGAAAAGAAGTATATCATGAAAATGATATTCGTATTATTTCAAAAGGATTATTGGAAGATGAATTAAGTGATGATATTCATTTGATTCTATTAATTGAAAATAGAAATGATGAAGGGCTTTCTTTCGATGTGAAATATGATTCACTTTCTGTAAATGATTATATGGTGGATGAAATCTCCTATAGCTCAATAATTCCTTCTAAAAAATATGGTATTTTAGATATTGAAATACAAGATTCATCCTTAATGAAAAACAATATTATGGGTTTAGAGGATTTCCAACAAGTAAAAGTAACATTAGAAATAAAAAACAAGAATTATAAGACTCTTGATGAACCCGTCATAATAGTGGATTGTACAAATGAATAAAGGAGGACACGATGAAAACAACAAGACATATTCTATCCATTCTGTTTATTGCGTTACTGACTTTACCATTGACTGCCTGTGGGGATAAAGAAAACAATAGAAATGATGAAAATCAGAATGAAGTAATCATTCATGAAGATGAAAATCAAGTACCAGATATTCCTCAGTCAGATAAATCAGGAATCTCTCAGGAATTTAAAGATTTGATGGACAGCTATGAAACATTTTTTGATGAATATATTGCATTTATGGAAAAATACTCAAGTACTGAGGATGTCACATCTTTATTAACGGATTATTTGAATTATTTAAACCGATATACCGAAATGATGGAAAAACTGGAACAGATTGATGAAAATGAACTGACAGATGAAGAAGTTGTTTACTATTCACAGGTAATGCTGAGAATATCAGAAAAATTAGCTAATCTGGAAAACTAAAAGCTTGATCAATAAAAACCTAAGATAAAGGATATAAAAGAGGCTGGTCCATGGACCAGCCTGAATTAATTATAGAAGAATGATAAAAATAAGGATTGTTATCATTATATTTTAGAGGTATAATTTTATTAGGAAAATTATACAAATGTATAAGAATTATAATAATTAAGGATGGAAGCTTATGGATAAAAACGATTTTTTAGCTTATGTAAATCAAGCTCATCAAAAAGGAATCAAGGAAGCAAAAAGTGTTATGCCTGAAGCAGATGTTGCTGAGCTGATTCAATTAATTGTTGATGTTGTGAAAGGACAGCTGAAACCATTGGATGCAGCAATCATCTTAGCCAAAAAATATGAAAAACCGGTATCAGTCTATTTAGATGTTTTGGCTAAATTTACAATTGAAGAAACGCTAAAACATACAAAATGGGAACCAATTCAAAAATTAGGTAATGAAGAATTTGCATCGAATATGATGAATGCAGCAAAAAAAGCTGCAAAAGTCGTGAATGATTATGTTTGTGATGAAATATCTGAAGAAGAACTGTTTTCACAGCTAGGTAATATCAATTTAGATGAAATCATTAGTGATGTTTTAGCTGCTTTTGAGATTGATCAAGAAAAGGTTAATGAAATTATTGAAAGAATTGTTCAGACAGGATGGATATCATTGTCCTATTATGCCTTGACAGAAGCGTATCAAATTCTGTTAGAAGCTAAAAATGATGAAAGAGTTCAGCATGATGAAAGAATAAGAATAGAAGCTGAATGTGCAAAATCAATTGAAATGATTCTAAGTTTTCGTAAAGAAATGAATTCAATGGTGTCAACTTATTTATCTGAATATCATGAAACTTTTGAAAAGGGATTTAAATCAATGGATGATGCAATCTTAAAAAATGATGTTCATGGTTATATAAAGGGTAATGTGATGATACAGGAAGTTTTGGGATATGAAATTCAGTTTACAAATGAAGAAGAATTCAATGATTTAATGGATTCAGATCGATTATTTAAATTATAGGAGATGTTTGGTATGAGTAAATTTGATTTAAGTGAAAAATTAAAAAAGTCTGCAAAATCGATAAAATCAACGGTTGAACAATTACCTGAATCAATGGGAAATATCAATCTTGTTGATTCTGTAAAAGATTTGGCTGATAAAGGAACAGATACTATTCAAAATTTTGTTAAAAACAGTGAAAAAACAATTCAAACAATTACCGAATCATTAGCTAAACCAGTTGAAGTACAAGGAAAAATAACTATTCAAGATGCATTGAAAATCATATATTTTGTTATTGCTGCAGATGGGAAAATGGATCAGAAAGAAAAAGAAATGTTTTCCGAAATTGGAAAACAATTTGATCCTGAGTTTATAGAATATCAAAAAGAGTTTGAATATGAATTAAATCAGATGATTGAGAAAGCAAAAGATGAAGACTTTGAGGATAATATTCGTGATTATATTCGGGATACTATCGAAAACTCAAAAACATCTAAAATGAGTAGGATAGATGGAAAGCTTTTAATTTGGAATTTGTTAGTGATTGCAAATTGTGATTTTGAATGCTCTGAAGTTGAAAAAAAGCTTATTCGATATATAACAAAGCAATTGGAAATAGATAAGAGTATCCTATTAGAAATGGAAAGCTATGTTCATACTTATACTGCGATTGAAAAAGAAGAGTCCTGGTTGAAACAATCCAATCGACCTTTTGCTGTTGTGGATGCTCAAATCAGTGAGCTAAAAGAGCGCAAAGCTGTAGTAATGCAAGCTGTTTATGCTTTGCTTGCTGACTAAGGAGGAAAAAGATATGTCATTATCCATTTTATTTATCGGAGCTGCAGCTGCTGTATCTGGGGTATATGGTGCAGGAAAAACGGCTTTTGCGATTACAGATAATACTAAAGCAAATAAAATTAATGTTGAAGCAAATAAAAGTGTTGAAAATGCTAAAGAAAAGCTTGAGCTTCAAAGAAATGCAGTAAGTGAATCTTTACAACAGTTAGGAAAAATCAAAGTAAATGTTTTATCAAACCATGTCACAGTATTTGTAAATACATTTGAAAAGATTAAAAATGTCGATTTTACATCATCAGTAGGCTTAGAAGAATTATCTAAGCTTCAAATCGATCAAAAAGATTTTGAAGAATTAAAAGAACTTGGAAATTTTGCACTAGAAGTTGCAGGGGGAGCAACGGCAGGAACTATAGGTGGTGCATTGACAGCATTTGGAGCATATGGTGCTGCTCAGACATTTGCATGTGCTTCTACAGGAACAGCAATAGCATCTTTACATGGTGTTGCAGCGACGAACGCAACATTAGCTTTCTTTGGTGGTGGATCATTAGCTGCAGGTGGATTAGGAATGACTGGAGGTATGGTTGTTTTAGGCAGCATGGTTGCCGGACCTGCTTTACTGGTAATGGGGATGATTGTAGGTGCCAAAGCTCAGGAAAAGGTAGATAAGGCTCTTGCTAATAAAGCACAGGCTGATGAGATAACGGAAGCATTGGTGACAGCTTCAATGCAATGCTCTGCTATTCGTAGAAGAACATATATGTTTTACAATTTTTTAGCACATTTAGATGCCTATTTTTTACCTTTAATATGGAAAATGGAAGATATTATTGAAAAGGAAGGAACAGATTATAGAACTTATGCAGCTGAATCAAAGAAAATTATCATGGAAGCTGCTACTACAGCAGGATCAATTAAAGCTATTTTAGATACACCAATTCTAAATCAAGATGGTATGTTAACAGAAGAATCAGAAAAAATGATTAAAGAAATAGGGAAACTGATATATAAGGAGAATTAGTAGTGTGTATTGCATTATTAATCCAAATATCAGTAAACATTTAAATGGATTAAGAGAACTTGTCTAACTATTGCATGATTTATTATAAATAGGTATAATATAGATGCTGATTAGGATATGCGTTTGCGGACACATACTTGAGAGAGTTGGAGAAATCCGACTCTCTTTGCTAAATTGATTTGATTTTTATCGGTTAGATGTTGAACCATAATCATAATAGCATTGATTAAAGTGGATGATGGTGAATTATAATCAGTAATGACCTATAAATGGTAATAATTAAATTGAAAGGAAAATGATTATGGAACAATGGATTATCCCATGTAATTTAAAATATTATGATGTCATAGCTGCATTTAAAGAACTTAAGGTATTAAATTGGAAACAATCTAGTAAATCTATTAAAATTGGTGATGAAGTTTATATATATGTAGGTAAACCAATACAATCAATACTATATAAATGTATAGTAAACAAAGTAAATTTAAAATCACAAGAAATTGATGATACTAAATATGTGTTAGACGGGGAACTGTTCGAGTATTATGGCAATTATATGGAACTTCAGTTAATAGAAGAATTTAATAAATCAAAGTATTCATTAACAGTTTTAAAACAAAATGGACTAAAAGGGAATATTCAAGGTCCTCGTCGTGTAAACGGTATTTTGGTTTATAATAAATTGTAAAATGAGGTGATAAATATAGTCATTGAGGCTGTATTGGTTCATTAACATTCTTTTTTAAATCATCATTTGAAGGTAAGTAAAGCTCTTTGAAGTAATATTTTTCAAAAATAGAATTTTTCTTAGAGCAAATAGGACATAACCATTCGACATGTTTTTGACTTTCACTATTCTTTTCAGTATAAGAGTGATTACAACCTGAGCAAACAAATGGTATTTTCTTATATTGCATGTATTCTTGGTGATAATAGATATAAAAACTACAATGAAGATTATATTTAAAAGGCTTATATGACCAATTATTGGAACTAAATATAATCATTGAACGATAATCTTCAATGAATAATTCTTGATTATCTTCATAATACTTCACATCATCAGTAGAATCTGCATAGATAGGAAATTTATTATCTGTGTAATCATCTTCATAGGAGATTAATTTCTCATCAAACTTTATTTCATTAGTAAGTAAGTAATATACTTCATTACCAAATCCTAATCCCATAGAAATAGAAGTAGTGCAGTATTGTTTATCGTTTATAAATTTTTTTACTATTCTTTCTTTTTCTGTTTTATTCAAAGTAATTATCTTTACAATACTACAATTTAATACTATGCTCAATTCATATAAAAATTTTAATATGTAATCAGAGTCATGTTTGTAAGATGTTAAATATTGCGTAAATGCATTATGTATCGTTTTATCGTAATTAATGATTTGATCCATATCTTTTTCAAGCATTATGATTGCCTGATTAATTATTTTTATTGGATGTAAATGTTGATCTATACATAGTACAACGATATTTTTCATTAAAAATAGTGGAAAATCTTTTGCATTATTGTTTTTGTTTGGCTTAGTGTTTTTTTTCTTAGGTTGTTTTTCTCTGTTTTTTACTTTTCCCGTCTGTTTTGTTTTTAAATAGAAATAAGTTGAATTGGTAACAATTCCGGTAAGAAAAAAGTCAGTAACTTCACCGTATAAAGTACCTTCATCATAATCTCCCCAGCCATACCAAGTTGTACCATAACCAGTTTTATTGGAACTTGTTTGTCCTCCAATTAAAAAAGGAACATCAAACGGAAAAATTTCACCATCAGTGAAAGTTCTTTCGGTATCCAATCTTTGTAATTCATTTCTTAAAGGTTGAAGCCTTGGAGCGTGTAAAAGAGTAACTCTTTTTCCGTATTCTTTTTTTAGTTCAGTCATTGTAGGTTGAGATCTCTCAATTTCTATACCACTAATATATCTACTAATAATAAGTGATACATAAAGGCGATTAATGGGTAAATAAAAAGCGTTTTTTAGGATCAGAAAGTCTTTATTGGAGGAACAAAAGTCATCAAGTAATTTAATAGTTTTAGTATCTTGTTTTAATTCGCATACAAAACATTGTTCAAGTGTTATGTTAGTTATGTTGTTTTTTAAATTATTTATTCTTGAATTATCAAGCTTGTTAATTTCTTGATGCAATTTAGTGTTTAAATTTGAATATTTATTGTTTAGGTAAAATAATAGATTTGAAAGTTTGTCGATAATAATATCGATGTCGTCAGTATTTAAATCAGTCATATTGAAGTTTTCTTTTAACGAATTTGTTTGTTGTTCAAATTGTTCAATGAAGCTTTTGAATTGACAAATAGCTGATTCTAATTCGTCACATTTATCCGTTAATTGTTCAATAGTATTATTTAGTTTTTCATTTTCAATATTGAATGACATTATGTACACTTCCTTTGGATTAGTTTGTACTACTATTTTAACATATTGTAAACTATGATAGTAGTTTAAAAAAAGTTAAAATCATAAGTGGTTTATCAAATTTTATTTCTTTAGTAAATTAGAAGGAATAGTAATGTGCAATATAAAACTCAATAAGTCTCGAATTAACAAAATAGAATAGACCACTATCAAAATAATACACTGTTATTTATATAGAAGCATTCTGTTTAACCTAAAACCAAGATAAACACTTCTTTGTATTTTATAACTTTTTATCTATCAAAAAAGAGTATGAAATGATAGAATTAGAGAAGATATAATAAATAGAGATATAAATAAGGAGAGTGATGATATGGCAGAAAAAAATAATGCTAATATCGGTTTTGAAAAGCAAATTTGGGATGCTGCTTGTGTCTTATGGGGACATATTCCAGCAGCGGAATACCGAAAAGTGATTGTAGGTTTAATCTTTTTGCGTTACATTTCAAGTGCTTTCGAAAAAAGATATAAAGAATTGATTGATGAAGGATATGGCTTTGAAGATGATAGAGATGCATATGTTGAAGAAAATGTGTTTTTTGTTCCAGAGACTGCACGATGGAATGTAATATCGTCATCGGCACATACTCCTGAAATAGGAAAAGTCATTGATGATGCAATGAGAGCAATTGAAGAAGAAAACAAAAGCTTAAAAAATGTTCTTCCTAAGAACTATGCTAGTCCAGATTTAGATAAACGTGTATTAGGTGATGTGGTTGATATGTTCACTAATATGGATATGGGCAATACCGAAGAAAGCAAAGATTTGCTTGGAAGAACTTATGAATACTGTATTCGGCAATTTGCTGCTTATGAAGGAGTAAAGGGTGGTGAATTCTATACACCATCAAGTATTGTTAAGACAATAGTTGAGATATTAAAACCATTTGATAACTGTAGAGTATATGATCCTTGTTGTGGCTCCGGAGGTATGTTTGTTCAAAGTGTCAAGTTTTTACAAGCACATAGTGGAAACAGAAACAGAATTTCTGTTTATGGACAAGAATCGAATGCAGATACATGGAAAATGGCAAAAATGAATATGGCAATTAGAGGAATTGATGCTGATTTTGGTCCACATCATGCTGATACTTTCTTTAATGACTTGCATCCTACATTAAAAGCAGATTTTATTATGGCAAATCCACCATTCAATTTATCAAATTGGGGACAGGACAAATTAAAAGAAGATGTACGTTGGAAATATGGAACACCACCTGCCGGCAATGCCAACTATGCGTGGATACAACATATGATTCA
>CAMEIZ010000031.1 GCA_945919165.1 uncultured Traorella sp. | reverse complement strand
AGCCGAAATATTCTTCGGAGCATAGCCAGTTGAATTAAGTCCATATAAGTTATTTTTCATCCAGACAATAGCAAAAGCATCAGATCCTATTCCATTAGCCGTCGGTTCCACAACACTCAAACAGGCTGCTGTTGCAATAGCGGCATCAACAGCATTACCGCCTTTTTTTAAAATTTCCAATCCTGCTGCACTGGCAAGATTACTGCCCGTACACACCATTCCATTTTTCGCGGTAACGCAATATCGATTGGATGCATAATTCTGATATAACGGATCAAATGCTATCATAAAGCCTCCTTGGAATATAAGTGACAGGCAACAAAATGATTTGGTTTTGCCTCAATATAATCTGGTTTTTGAATCTTACAGATTTCCATACATTTTTTACAACGGGTATGAAACGGACATCCTTTTGGAGGATTCATCGCACTTGGTACTTCCCCTTCAAGTATTTCAACTTCTTTACGATCTTCCTGTAAAGTTAAACGAGGTACAGAATCAAGTAAGCTTTCAGTATAAGGATGCAAGCGGTTCGCAAATAACTCTTTGCTGTCTGCTAATTCACACATATTACCAAGATACATTACCATGATACGATCACAGAAATGTTTTACAACACCTAAATCATGAGTAATGAAGAAATATGTTAAATTCTTTTCAGAACTTAATTCATTTAAAAGCTGCAAAATCTGTGCCTGAACAGAAACATCAAGAGCACTGACAGCTTCATCAAGAACAATAAAGCTCGGATCAAGAGCAATGGCACGTGCTATCCCCACTCTTTGTTTTTGACCGCCACTTAATGCATGCGGATAAGAATAATAATGTTCTCGCTTTAAACCTACTTTTGTTAATAATTGCATCGTTTTTTCTTTACGGACTTTTTTCGGCATCATTGTATTTATCGCAAAGACCTCTTCGATGGCTTTTCCAATGGATTGACGCGGATCTAATGAAGCAGCAGGATCCTGGAAGATCATCTGCATATCCTTTCTGACAAATCTCATTTCTTTTTTTGTTAATTTGCTTAGATTGATACCCGTTTCATAGTTATCATCCAATTTCTTCTGATAAGCAGCATCAAAAGTACGTTCAGTAATTGGTAAAATGTTTTTTCCACGATATTCAAATGCCTGAGTGCGATATTCCATTTCAATATCATGATGTTTTTTTATTTGTTCTTTCAATTGTTTAATTTCTGGTTCAAGTTTTTGATTTTCTTGAATGAGTTTTTGAAGATCCAGTTTTTCTGTTTTCTCTTTTGTTGCATATAAATCAGCTAACTGTAATTCTTCAGCTTCATTTAACTCTTCCTTATTTATCAATTGTTGAATATCGTCATCAACTCTGTCTTTTTCTACAATTAAAACAGCATTTTCATCATATCTATTCTGAAGATCATTCAGCTTCATCAAACAATCATGCGCCAGATTCACTTCATTTTGAGCTTTTGTGAACAGATCTGCAATTTCATCAATATTTTCACATAAAATCAAAGATCCTACACTTCGACTTCCTTCTCTTAATTGACGAGAAGCATTCTTCTTTAATTCTTTTGACTTAAACTCTTCTTTTGCGATTTTTTTACTAATTGCATCATATTTTTTCGCATCATTTGGGTTACCATTTACATCAAAAGCTTCTCTTTGTGCTTCTAACTGTTCAATATTTTTATCAATTTTTAAACTTTCTTGATAATATTCACCCGCTTTAGTCTGATATTTCTTTAAATGATCAATTTCTTTTTGAATATAAGTTGGATTCAGTTCCTGAATCGATTTTCCATGATAAACACAAGATCCGGAAGTTTGCGGATATAGCTGTAAGATAACACGTCCAAGAGTTGATTTTCCACAACCTGACTCACCAACAACTCCCAGTTTTTCACCTTCATATATTTGAAGAGTAATGTCTTCTACCGCTTTTAGATTTGTTGTTTTATTAACAGGAAAGTATTTTTTAAGTTTTCTTGTATGAATTAAAACTTTTCTTTGATCCATAACGTCCTCCTATTTACTTAAATGACATGCCACATAATGTCCTGGCTCTACTTCAAGCATTTGTGGTGCTTCTTCAAAACATTTTTTGCAAGTATTAGCATGAGGACAGCGAGGATTAAATCGACAACCTTCAATTTTTTCAGTAATATTCGGAAAAGTACCCGGAATTGGCTGGATCACAAATTCATCTAAATCAACATTAGGTACAGCTTTCATCAAGCCAATGGTATAAGGATGTAAAGGATTTTTGAAGATTTGCTTGGTTGTTCCCTCTTCAACCTTACGTCCTGCATATAAAACAACCACACGATCAGCAATTTCCGCCACAACACCTAAATCATGAGTAATAAACAAAATAGCGGCATTCATTTCTTTTTTTAAATCATTTAATAAAGAAAGCACTTGTTTTTGAATCGTAACATCCAAGGCTGTTGTTGGTTCATCTGCAATCAGCAAATCTGGCTGAGCACTTAATACCATGGCAATTAAAATACGTTGTCTAAGTCCTCCGCTTAATTGAAAAGGATATTGTTTTAAACGTTTGTCAGGATTCGCAATACCGACTTTTTCCAAATATTCCAGCGCAAGCTTATTAGCTTCAGACTTATTAACACCGCGATGATTCATGATATTTTCACGTAATTGATAACCAATCGTTAAGAGGGGATTTAAGGCTGTCATTGGTTCCTGAAAAATCATACCCATTTTTTTACCACGAAATTTACGTACCTCTTTTTTTGATAGCTTTGTCAAGTCTGTGCCATTCAAATAAATGGATCCACTTTTAATTTTGCCATTACCTGGTAAAAGCTGCATCACACATAGTGTTGTTACACTCTTACCACAACCGGATTCACCTACAACACAAACGGTTTCGTTTCGATTTACAGAAAAGGAAATATCATGAAGAACTTCATAATCTTTCTTTTGAATACTGAATGTTGCGCATAAATTTTGAATATCCAATACTTTTTCCATTCTCATACCCCTCTTACTACTTTTAACTTATTTTGCTAGTGTAAAGTCCTTAACGTAGAATAATCCGCCTTTGTCCAATTTTACATTTGCAAATTTTTCAAAATTGAAAACATATAGCTGATTTGCAGAATAAATTGGTGTAACGATGGCATCACCCTGAATCTTTTCTACAGCTTTTTTCATAGCAGCCTGTCTTTCTTCTAATACAGTTGTTTTAGCACTTTCATCTACATAAGCATCAAATTCAGCATTATTGTATTTAACTCTTAATCCATTCTTTGTTGAAAAGTTTGGTTCTAACATCTGTTGACCATCACCTGTAACATTTGACCAGCTTAAAATACAAAGATCCTTCTTTTTATCTTCTTTTGCACTGGTTAAGAATGAAGCCCATTCTTCGCTAACAATATTTACCTGAATTCCGACTTTCTGTAATTCAGCCTGAATATAAACAGCCAAATCCTGCTGCCATTGACGAGTAGCAGTTAATAACGTAATACTTTCACCATTGCATCCGTTTTTATCGATCACTGCTTTTGCTGCATCTTTATCATAAGCAATACCTGCTTGTTCCATTTCTTCAACATATCCTACAAGTGTTGGCCCTAAAATTGAATCAGATCGACTTGCTTTTCCATCCATCATGGTATCAACAAATGTATTAAGGTCAATGGCCTGAATAATAGCTTTTCTGAATTCTACATTTGCCATCAATGGGTTTAAAGCTGTTGCTTCATTTGAACGAAGAGCTAAATAATAAACAGCACTTGAAGTTTCATTTACTGCTGTGAAATCACTGATAGCTTCAACTGTATTATAAGAAGTGGCACTTACTGTAAAGTATGCATCTGCTTCTTTGGTCTGTAAACGAGCAACAGCTGTTGATTCATCGGCAATTACATCAAAATTAACATGTTTAATCACAGGTGAACCACCCCAATAGTTCTCATTAGCTTCTAAAACATAATTGCTTCCTGTTACAGAGCTCACATATTGATAAGGACCTGTTCCTGCTCCTGAAGGATCAACTAATAAATCTTTCTGCTTATCTAATTGTGGATTTACAATACAAGCATTACTATGAGCAAGTTTTGCAACTAAAACACCATCGGAATAAGCTAAATGTAAAACAATTGTCAAATCATCTTTAATTTCATAAGAATCAATAGATTCAACAATAGATGGACGCATTGAACCATAATTAGAATCTTTCAATGAATCAATCAGATAAGCAACGGCATCTGCTGTAAAAGGTGATCCATCCTGAAAAGTAACTCCTTCACGCAATTTGATGGTTGCCGTTAATCCATCGTCGGAAAATTGAGGCATTTCAGCTGCCAGTAAAGGTTCATATGTAGTACCATCATAAGAACGCTGATAAAGTGTTTCAAACATCTGAGCTGTTAATGAGCTGGAAGGAGCATCATTTGTTTTTAAAGGATGCAAACCAACTGGTGCAGTCGTCATTTCAATATTAATGGTATCGGTTAGCTCTGTGTTATCTTTACTTCCACAGCCACTCACCATGACCAACGCACAAACAGCAAATAGAATCATACATTTTCTTAGTAGCTTTTTCATTTTCTTTCCTTTCTTTAATCCTTTAAACTTGGATCTAATATATCACGCAATTTATCACCCAGAATATTAAAGCAAATTACAGTTAGTATAATCGCAATACCGGGAATAATGATCAAATAAGGTGCATCATACATATACTGCTTTGCTGATGAAATCATTCCTCCCCATTCAGGTGTTGGCTGCGGAACGCCTAATCCTAAATAACTTAATGTCGCAATCGATAAAATGGAATTTGCCATACGCATGGTAGCAATAACGATAATCGTCGGCAAAGCATTTTTCAGAACATGTTTGGTTAATATCCACCCATCACTTGCTCCTAATGATCGTATGGCTGTAATATATTCTTCTTCCTTAATCTGAAGAACTCTGCCTCGAATCATTCTGGCAAAACTAGGAATCGACCATATGGAAATAGCAATGGTTGCATTTACAACATTAACGCCCAACATTGCAACAATTAACAAAGCCAGTAAAATTCCGGGAAAAGTAAATAGAATATCCATGATACGCATAATAATATTATCCAATTTCTTATAATATCCAGCCAACATACCAAAGAATGTTCCAAAGATAATTCCAGCAGATAAGGAAATACGACCCCCATATAAAATTCTCGACCACAAATCACGTCCTAATTCATCTGTTCCTAGCCAATGTCCGGGAATACATTTCGCTGAATTCCAAAATCCGGGACTTAATCGAATTGAGGTATCCATTGTAGTAGGATCATATTCTGTAAACAAAGGAGCAAACAAAATAAATATCAATTCGATCAGAATCAGAATAAAACAACATGTTGCCAGCTTATTTTTCACTAATTTTCGGAAGGCAATTTGTATTTGATTTTCTCTTTTCATATTAACCTCCCTAATCATATCGAATGCGTGGATCAATAACGCAGTATAATAAATCAACAATTAAATTCACGATTACAAACATGAAGGCAATAACAAGTACAGTGCTTTGAACTGCATAATAGTTTCTCTGATTGATTGCATTAATTAAATAAGAACCAATTCCATTAATGGCAAAAACCTGTTCCGTTACCATGGCTCCACCAAGTAAGCCTCCAAAGCTCGTTCCCATCTGTGTTAAAATCGGAATCATCGCATTCTTCAGAGCATGTATCAAAATGACAATTCTTTCTTTTAACCCTTTTGATCGAGCAGTGCGGATATAATCCGACTGTAAGACATCGAGCATACTGCTTCTTCCTATACGCATAAAGCTTGCAGCAACCTGAAGTCCTAATGATAAACTCGGTAAGAATACTTGCATAAAACCTTTTGCTGTCCAAAATGGTTCACTCATTCCACCTGTCGGAAATATTTTCAATTGAACACAAAATACAATGATTAAGATACTTCCTAACCAGAAATTTGGAATACTGATACCAAACAAACTCACTGTAGTCAGTAAATTATCTATCCATGTATCTTTTTTAATTGCAGCAACAATCCCTAATGGTATTCCAACAAGACAAGCAAGTATCATACTCGCTACTGCTAAATTCAATGTGTTGGGTAAACGAACTAGCAATTCATCCAAAATCGGCTGTCGTGTAATTAGCGATGTCCCTAAATCACCATGGAGCAACCCAGCCAAATAATTCCCATACTGAACGAAAAATGGCTGATCCAATCCTAAATAAACACGCATTTGTTCTACTTCTTCAGCAGTTGCACTGACACCTGCTGCAATTTCAGCAGGATCACCCGGTGCAAAATATAAACTGCTAAAAACAATGAATGTTAACCCAAGTAAAAGAATGACAATCATTCCTAAACGTTTGACAATATAACGCTTCATGTTTATCCCCCTTATGTGAATGTAAGAATTTTAGCACATTTTTCTGAAAATTGTAAATACTTTTTTCTAATTTGATTTCATTTATTTTCAGTTATTTTCTTTTTCTTTCAAAATCTGTGTTTTTATTAATTTCAAAATAAAAAAAGGATGTCGATGACATCCCGTTAAGATAATGGTTATTTCACTTCTAAAATTTTAACTTTGTATGGCTCTTCAATTTGAGTAACAGTTACGATATCGCCAACTTTTGAATCAAGCAGAGCAATAGCTAATGGCGTAATGTTTGAAAGCTTTCCATTCAGTGGATCAGATTCAACTGAACCTACAATTGTATAGGTTTCTTCTTCGTTTGCTTCCATATCAAGTATACGAACTGTTGATCCCAATTTAACTGTTTTTTTCGATTTTTTCGCATCCTTTTCATCAATGATTTCAGCATTTGCAATCATTGCTTCAAGATCACGAATTCTAGCTTCTACACGAGCCTGACGTTCTCTGGCTGCATCATAATCTGCATTTTCACTCAAGTCCCCCTGAGCACGTGCTTCCTGCAATTCTCGAATGACATCCTGACGGACTTCATGAAGCATATGATCAAGTTCATTGACTAATTCCTGATAACCCTCTTTTGTTACTACTGTTTTTTCTTCCTGAACCATGATAATTCTCCTTTTTTAACTTTGTTATTATAGCATATTTGCATGAATAATACTACTGATTTTTGTCGTCAGAAGGTCAATAGCCACCTGGTTGTGTCCTCCTTCTAGAATAATAATATCCGCATATTTTTTACTTGGTTCTACAAACATATGATGCATTGGTTTTACTGTTTGTTGATACTGAGTGATAACAGAATCTAAAGTACGGCCTCTTTTTTTAACATCACGAACTAAACGACGTATAAATCGTATATCATCATCCGTATCCACATAAACACGAATATCACAAAGATTTCGTATTTTTTCATCTTCAAGAATAAACAATCCTTCGATCACAATTACATCGCATGGATAAATCGTTTCAGTTACATCACTTCTTGTATGATGAACAAAGTCATAGGTTGGTTTATCAATTTTTTCACCGTTAGAAAGCTTTTTGAGATGCTCAATAAATAAATCATTGTCAAAGGCAAAAGGATGATCATAATTCGTCAATACACGCTCTTCCATTGTTAAGTGAGACTGATCTTTGTAATAATCATCCTGACGTATAATCGTAACCGAATTCTCATTTTCATATTCTTCTTTGAGCTTTCGTGAAATGGTTGATTTTCCGGATGCACTTCCTCCGGCTATGCCAATAATCGTCGTCTTATTCATAAATACTCCTATTTCAGATATTCTTTAATATTTTTTAAATGTTCTTCATATGTTTTTGCCGGAATCAGCTTTTGTGAGCCATAGACATCCGAAATAAAATAATAGTAATCGGTATCAGCCGGATGTAAAACAGCTTTCATAGCATCAATGGAAGGATTGTTTACAGGACCAACAGGTAATCCGGTATGAAGATATGTATTATAAGGACTTTCTATGGCTGAGTTGGTTTCACAATCCATAAAATTGTCAAATTTATCATATAACGCATAGCAGACAGTTACACTGGATTCCATTTTCATTCCGCTTTTAAATCGATTGTGGAAAACGCTGGATATAATTGGCATATCATCCGGATTGCCGCTTTCAAATTGAATCACACTGGCAAAAGTCACAATTTGATGAATGGAGTATTCACTTTCCTTCATCTCATCCTTAAGGCTTTGATAAACCGTATCAAAACCATCTAACAGGCGAACTGTCACATCATATGCCGTGGTATCACGATATATGTAATAAGAATTTGGATAAAGATAACCTTCAAGCTTCACATGATAAGCATCATTTAGAATACTCTCATCTAAAAATTCATATTTTTGGATCATTTCTTTCAAAAAAGCTTCATCATTCCATAAGGTCAAGCACTCTTGTTCACTCACATTACTTATTTCCGCAATTCTTTTCGCAATATCTTTTGACCAAAGTCCTTCTGGAATAGTCAGCATAACTTCATCACTTTCAGCGTTTGAAGCATTATTGATATATTTCAGGATAGTTTCACTATCCCATGAAGAATCCAAGATGTAAATACCCGCTTTGATATTGGATAAATTTTTCTGTTTCATTAATATCTTTGAAAAAAATGAACTTTTAATGACTTTCTGTTCTTCCAACTGTTTCAAAACAGAATTAGGAGCGGTATTTTCCGCAATATTAATCGTGATTGTTGTACTGGTTGAGGTGAGCGGCGAAATAGATGTTTTATAAGTGATAAAAAATCCTCCTGCTGCCAATAAAACTATTCCAGCAGCTGCAAGAAACATGTATTTACTCTTCTTCATTAAAGGCTCCTAAAACTTCTTCAACCATTTCCCATTCTTCATCTGTTTCAATAGGATACAGATTTCCTTCATCATCATAGCAAGAAGCAAAAACTTCACCATTTTCATCATTTGGATCACTGAAAACGACATACTGTTTCTTCAGTTCTTCATTTTCAAATGTGAAAAGAATTTCCATTTCAACTTCTTTTCCATCTTCATCCTTAACAAACATTGTATTTGAATCTAACATACTACCTCCTAAAAATAAAGGGCATGAATGCCCTATTTTTGACTGTCTAAATAACTTTGCAGGATCTGAACCGCAGCCATCTGATCAATGACCTGCTTGCGTTTTTTTCGGGAAACATCTGCTGATATCAGAATACGCTGAGCCGCCATCGTAGTCAAACGTTCATCCCATAGAACAACTTCTATACCAAGCTGTTCTAACTGTTCCTTAAAATGAATCGAAATCTCACCGCGGATACCAATATCACCGTTCATATGTCTGGGCAGTCCTAATACAGCTTTTTTGATTTGATATTCCTGTAAGACGGTTTTCAATTTTTCTAAACAACTCTCATAATCATCTTCTTCAAAACGAATTGTTTCTACAGGACGGGCAATCAACTCACTGATATCACTTACTGCCACTCCCAAAGTTCTGCTGCCTAAATCAAGTCCAAGTATTCTCATTTTTCAATAGCTTCCAAATATGATCGTACCATTTCTTCAATAATTTCATATCGTTCAACATTCTGAATGATGGAACGTGCATTCTGATGGCTTGAAATATACGCAGGATCGTTTGAAATGAGATATCCTGCCAGCTGGTTAACAGAATTATAACCCCTTTCTTTTAGAGCACTGTCAACCAATCGAACAATATGACGAATGTTATTTCGGCGCATATCTTCAGATTTAAATGCCATTGTTTCAGTAACATCTTTTTTCATAAAACAATCCCTCCTTTACCATATTTTAAACTAAAAGCCTTGAAATTTAAACCCCTAATCCAAGAATATTTTTAATTGACTGCAAAGCTTCATTTAATGCAGAAGTATTTTTAGCGCCTCCCTGTGCCAGATCCGGCTTTCCACCGCCTTTTCCATCACAAACAGCTGCTGCTTCTTTAATTAAATTTCCACAGTGAACGCCTTTATCTACCGTATCACGGCTAGCTTTAGCTACAAATACAACTTTATCATCCACACAGCCACCAATAAAGACAACACCGCTCTTCATTTTATCTAATAATGATGTAGCCATATTCTTCATAGCATTGCCATCAAGTCCATCCTGACGCAATACTAATACTTTATTACCATTCACTTCTTGAGCATCATTTGCTAAAGTTTCTGCCATTGAAGCTAAAAGACGAGCATTTAATTCTGCATTTTCTTTGACTAAAGCATTTTTTTCTTCAATCAGCATACGAACCTTTTCAACAGTTAACCCAATTCCCTTGAGCTTCAGCATCGCTGCTATTTCCTTTAAATCATCTTCAGAGGAAACAAATTTTTCGTAAGCTGCATATCCGGTCTTACCAACAATTCTTCGAATTCCTGAACCAATACTTTCTTCACTTTCAATTTTGAAAACACCCAAATCACCAGTATTTTTAACATGGCAACCGCCGCAGAATTCCTTTGATACATTCCCCATGGTAACAACACGAACGATATCTCCATACTTTTCATCAAACAGAGCAGTGGCATTGGTTTTCTTGGCATCTTCAAGATTCATCAGTTCTGTAGTTACAGGATACTTACCATGAATAAACTGATTCACAAGAGCTTCAATTTCCTTAAGCTGGCTTTCACTTACTTTTTCAAAATGAGTAAAATCGAAACGCACATATTCATCACTGACAAAGCTTCCTGCCTGAGCAATATGATCGCCCAGTACTTTCTTTAAAGCGCTCTGAAGCAAATGGCATGCTGAATGATTACAAGTTGTTTGTTTTCTCTTTTCAACATTAATCTTGCCTTTTACATCATCCAATACACAAATCTTACCCTTAGTAACCATGACATGATGCAAAGGCTGTCCATGTGGTGCTTTCTTCACATCATTAACCTGACATTCCATAGTTTCATTACGGATTACACCTGTATCGGCAATCTGTCCTCCGCTTTCAGCATAGAAGCAGGTTGTATCTAAGATAATATCTCCTTCATCACAGATTTCATTTACTAAAACACCATCTTTAAAGCAAGCTATCACCTTTGCTTCAACTTCATATTGATCATAACCAACAAATTGGCTTTCATCCACAAAATCCATCAGGTCTGCTGATTGTGATTTCATAGATTCAGCAGCATCTCTGCTGGAGCGTGCACGTTCACGCTGTTTTTCCATTTCATCATGGAATCCTTTTTCATCAACACTGAATCCACTTTCCTGAGCCATTTCACAAGTCAGTTCAAATGGGAAACCATAGGTATCATACAATTTAAAGGCTACATCTCCACTGATCGTATTGCCTTTTGAAGAAGCAATCACGTCCATCATCAATTTTTCACCTTCATTTAATGTTGCATGGAAACGTTCTTCTTCTGCTTTGATCAGTTTCTGCAGATATTCACACTTATCAACAAGATATGGATAGAAATCTTTCATGATATCAATAACAACCGGAACCAGCTGATACATGAAGCTGCCTTCGATCTTTAATTTCTTGCCATATCGTACAGCACGACGTAAAACACGGCGCAACACATAACCTCTTCCCTCATTGGCAAACAGGGCACCATCTGCAAGAGCAAAAGTAACAGTACGAATATGATCCGCAATAACACGATAAGCCATCTTATATTCCCCATCATAAGGATATTTCGCAAACTTTTCAGTTGCATGGATGATAGGCAAAAATAAATCTGTATCGAAATTGGTTTCACCGCCCTGCATCAAAGAAACAAGACGTTCAAGTCCCATACCAGTATCAATATTCTTTTGTGGCAGTTCCTTATATTCACTTCTTGGAATACCCGGTTTTGCATCATATTGTGAGAAAACAACATTCCAAACTTCAATATAGCGATCATTTTCTAATTCTTCAAAGAAGAGCTTTTCACCTAATCCTTCAGGATCATATTCTTCTCCGCGGTCAAAGAAAATTTCTGTATCCGGACCGCTAGGTCCTTCACCAATTTCCCAAAAGTTATCATCTGTTCTCAAAATATGAGAAGGATCTACATGACAAACTTCAGTCCAAATTCGATAACTGTCATTGTCATCTGAATAAACCGATACATAAAGCTTTTCTTTTGGAATTCCCATCCACTTTTCATCTGTTAAGAATTCCCAGGCAAATGGAATCGCTTCATCACGGAAATAATCACCTATTGAAAAATTACCCAACATTTCAAAGAAAGTATGATGACGTGCCGTTTTTCCAACATTCTCAATATCATTCGTACGAATTGATTTTTGTGCATTCGTAATACGGTTGCATTTTGGCTTTTCAGAACCGTCAAAATACTTCTTTAAAGCTGCTACACCGGCATTGATCCATAAAAGGGTTGGATCATTGTGTGGAATTAAACTTGCCCCAGGTTCAACCATATGTCCTTTTCCGGCAAAATAATCCAAAAACATCTGTCTAATTTGATTTCCTGTTAATTGTTTCATTTTTTCCTCCAAAATAAAAACGTTCCTGTTCCAGGAACGTAAAGTTTACGCGGTACCATCCTGATTCATGAGATAACTCATGCACTTAATTTCCTTGATTAGCGCAAGGGCACGCGCTCACTCCAAAGCAGCTTCAATCTTTTTCTTTACAGATTTTCACCAGCCATCTGCTCTCTTTAAAAGAAGTGAAGATTTACTCCTCTTTTTCATCGTTTACGAAATCGATTCTATCACAAAGATAAGTTTTTTTCAACACTATTTCAACAGATCCATATCAATGATCTGATAATTGGCACGATGGACATAAATGCTTTTTCCATCAATTGTAATTCTTGTTGTTTTAGGAAGATCATTGGGAATAGTTACACGTACTTCATTTCCTTCATAAATAGCAATTGGTACCCCAAGCTGAGAACTAATTAAAATCATACGCTGTTTGCCAACATTGTTTTTCCACTTATTTGCAATCTTCTGCCATGGCATAAATGATGTACCATTTTCATTATTCACATTCAGCATATCACTGCTTCCAAAATCAGTTATCTGACTGATACCATCTTCCACAAATAAAACAGTATTTCCTACTGAAAGCACTTCTTTTTTGTCAATAATGATCTGAATAACAGAGCTTTGATTTTCTTCCTCTTCCATTGCATCTAGAAAGCTCTTTTCATTATAGGATTCAATTCCCACAGAATTTCCTTTCATTTGTGAGATTAAATTCCCATTATTATCATAACTGTTAATTGTAAAATGCTGCCCGATCAATTCTCCTTTAAACTGTTGAGCCGTTTCTTTAATAAAAGCACAACCGCTTAATAAAAAAACACATAATAAAATACTCAATTTCTTTTTCATATCCAATACTCTCCTTCAATATGCATATTATAACATATAGAAAAATAAGCAAAGTGACAATGCTGTTATTTATCAAGCTTTTCCCAACCGCCTATATTTTTTTCATTAAGATATTCTCCATAGGCAGTAAATGACAGTTGTAAGATACCTGCAAAAATCGGAGATAAAATAACACCTAATAAGCCAAAAAAGAAATCAAAAATCAATAATGCGGCAAAAAGAAAGAGTGGATGTACTTTCATCGTCTTATTACAGATCCATGTGTGAATGATATTGCTTTCAAGCTGACTATTAAGGAAAATAACCAAAATCAGCCAAAGGGTATGTTCATGAACAAAAACAAAATGAAACAAAACAATCAATCCGCTTCCAATTAAAGCTCCCACATAGGGAAAAAGATTAAAAAAAGCAAGAAGAATGGCTAATATCAAGGCAAATGGAGTTTTAAAAAGGTAAAGAATGAATGCTGTTGAAAAAATTATGTAAACCATATCAAATAGAGTAGAGGTCATATATTGCAGTAAGATTTTTGAAAAAATGGCATAATAATGAAATACTTTTTCATGATTCTTTACGTATTTCATAAATTCATTTTTTATCAGATCATGTTCCATTGTTATAAAGAAAGCAATCATGATGCTTAAAATCATGGTCGTCATCAAATGCAAAGAA
>CAMEIZ010000030.1 GCA_945919165.1 uncultured Traorella sp. | reverse complement strand
GTATCCGAAAGATTCGTTGCTTGCAGCCTTCATAGCAGCATTGATCTGATCAACTGTAACATTTCCTTCAACAACAGCAACTAAAATAGTAGTTGATCCTGTAGGAACTGGAACACGCTGAGCAGAACCGATCAGTTTGCCATTTAATTCAGGAATAACTAATCCGATAGCCTTTGCAGCACCTGTAGAGTTAGGAACAATGTTAACTGCAGCAGCTCTTGAACGTCTTAAATCACCTTTTCTCTGTGGTCCGTCTAATGTCATCTGATCACCAGTGTAAGCATGAACAGTTGTCATGATACCTGACTGGATTGGTGCCAAGTCATTTAATGCTTTAGCCATAGGAGCTAAGCAGTTTGTTGTACAAGAAGCAGCAGAAATAACTGTGTCTTCTGGTGTTAAGATGTTGTGGTTAACGTTGTAAACAACTGTAGGAAGGTCGTTTCCTGCTGGAGCAGAAATAACAACTTTACGAGCACCTGCTTTAATGTGAGCAGAAGCTTTTTCTTTTGATGTGTAGAATCCAGTACATTCAAGTACTACGTCTACTCCTAATTTACCCCAAGGAAGGTTAGCAGCATCTGCTTCTTTGTAGATTTCGATTTCTTTTCCATCTACAGTGATTGAAGATTCACCAGCTGTAACTTTGTCAGCTAATGCATATCTTCCCTGAGCTGAATCGTATTTTAATAAGTGAGCAAGCATTTTTGGGCTTGTTAAGTCGTTGATAGCAACAACTTCATAACCTTCAGCACCAAACATTTGTCTGAATGCAAGACGACCAATACGGCCAAAACCATTAATTGCAACTTTAACTGTCATTTTAGTTAAGTCCTCCTTCTAAACAATATTATTATACAATTTTTCCTCATAAAGTCAATTGATAAATCTTTCACTTATATGGTTTTTTGAAGTTTTTCTCATGAAATAATCACCATCTTTTAATGGAAGGGTTTTCTTTTTTTTAAATCCATGTTTTTACTAAAAAAAACCTAAAAGTATCATCACTTTTAGTATTTTTCATTCATAAATTTAGGTTTTTTTGCTAGCGCATAGGCATCTTTACTGGTTTTTACTTTTGAATTAAATAGTTTATTGAAAAGAGGCAGATTGTTGCAGCGAACCATAACGGAAACTCTTTTGCGCGGTATTGCTAATGGAAATAGTTTTTCAATATGTTCTGCTTCACTCAATTCCAAAATAATCAAATCATGCTGTGCCAGAGCAGCTTTGCATAATCTTAAAAAAGCATTGCTTCCTAAATAGATCAGTTCCTTGACTTTTACATGATTATGGTCCACATAGAAATGAATATAACCTTTTACTTCATTTTTATGTCGCGTAATTAAAATACGTTCATGAGTTGCTTCACATTGCTTCAGCAACTGTTCAAAATCATGCAATGTACGTACTTTATAACCATCAAACAGCTTCATAAATGAATCATAAACACTCTTCAGTTCTTCAGCACTGGCATCTTCCCAGACATCTTTTATGGCAACATTTTCAAAATGGCGTTCATTTAACTCATAATAACGATGCGTAACTGCACTTTGAAAACCATAGTTTTCCCAAAACTTATATGAAGTCGCTTCCACAAATGTAAAAAGTTCCTTTTTTTCACATTCGTCTAAAGCACTTTTAATTACTTCGTCCAAAACACCCATTTTACGATAATCAGGATGTGCCACTGTATGAGAGAGAAACCCCGCTTTTAAATATTTATTATGAAACATAATAGTCATTTCATTTAAAAAAAGAGCGGCGACCAGTTTATCATCCTGCTCACAGATAATCGTTTTTCCTTCGTGAAAAGCATTTTGAAAAAAGCAATCCAATGCTTCATTATTTTTTAGATAGCTGTTTTTCCATAAACTGTAAATCTGGTCTTCATCCTTTTTTTGTGCATCCCTGATCATGATTCACCTATTTTTCTACCGTTTCCTTGTATTCAACATCAATGACATCTTTTTTAATGCTGCCAGATGTGCTGTACTGAGATGTCGAATCCTGTTCATAATGCGGTTGTTCATAATATGTTTGCTGATTGTGTTGCTGATAATGATCAGCAGCATTTTTTCTTCTTACCATATTGACAATTATAACAACAATCAATATTGGTAATAGAACAGGCAGCAATTGAATAAAAAAAGTAAATAGAACGAAAATAATCGTACCATATATCACAATTGAAATGAAATCTTTCATTTTATCACCTGTTCCAATTATACATGAAACTTTAAAAATTGTATATGACATTTTTGACACATTCCTACAGAAGCCAGGCTGCTAATAGACATAGTAGTAAAAGAAGCAGTACAAAAGACAATATCAGTATAGAAGAATTTTGATAATCCAGTTTTTCTTCATTTGCATTTACAAGCATGTCTTCACTTTCAATTTGATACAGATAGTCTTCAAAGTCGAAGTTGATCCTGGCCCATTTCATTTCGATAGCTATTTTCTGAAGCATTTTCCCATCTGTATAAATATAATAGCCATTTTCTACCTGCATTTCTTCCTCGAGTTCAATCTTTTCTGCTTTTTTTAAATAGTTACAAGCTTCAATTTTTTTTGATGAATCAAAGAAAAGCAGGTTAAAAAAAACAGTTTCTATTCTTTCGTTTTCACTTTGAAAAACTAATTGTTGTTCATCACAAGTTTCAACAGTTACTGGAATCAATAAAAAAAGACTCATTAAGATCACCCTACTTATTTTGAGTCTTTTTTTTTATTTAATTCTCATGGCTGCGATAGCCATCAGCAATTTCCTTGATTTTATTTAGGCGATGACGCATTCCCGATTTACTAATAGTTTCAAGATATTCACTCTCATAACTGTCACAAAGCTCATTAAGACTGGCTTCAGGATAGCTTTTTCTTAAAAGAGCCACTCGTTTTATCTTTTCAGGAAGATATTCCAGCTCTCCATATGTTTCAAGATATTCAATATCTTCACATTGCTTTTTACCGGCTGCTAAGCTTTTCATTTCATTGGCAAAGTCACAGTTGTCCAACCTTGTTAATGAATTCATAAAATCACGCTGAATTCGGATGTCTTCATATTCAAAAACGGAATTGGTTGCTTCAATACATTTTAGAAAATCAGCAATCTTTTCACTTGATTTTAGATAGACAACATATTGTTTGCGGCGTGTAATGATTTTCGCTGGTAAATAAAATCGTTCCATCTGTTTCTTTAAAAATTTTGCCAGTTTTTCATCACTTGTCGCAATCTCAAGATGATAATTGGTTTTATTAGGTGAGTTTACACTTCCTCCTGCTAAAAACGCACCAGCCAGATAAGCTCTAGCACAGCATTCTTTTGAAAGAAGTTTTGCAGAAGGTGTGCTCCTGAATCCTTGATCATCCATGATTTCCAGATCTCTCAAAATCTTTTGTGTATGTTCATAGATACGAAGCACATACACATTGTTTTTCTTTAAGTTCATTTTCTTTAGAACTGACAATTCACTTTGTATCTGATAGTTTTCTTTTAATAATTTTAGGATTTTTTTCGCAGTTGGAGCACTTTCACTCTGTATGGTCAGATACATGCCATTGGCATTGATATTTAATGTAGAACACATTTTCACCAAGGCGCTGCATTGTGCCTTTGCACAGCAGGCTTTTAATTCATTTGCAGCTACCTCACTTTTTACCGAAGCGGTAAAAGACATTTCAATCAACTCTCTTTCAGCAATCGAATGACAAAATCACGAATTTTTACCGGATCATGACGAATATATTCTTTTTTATCATCCAAAAGGTTTTCTTTTATAATCTGATAATCATGTCTTGTCTGACGTATTTTAACAGGGTATGCACCCTTATTGGCGTATTTTTTAAGCAGTTCTACACTGGCATTATTTTCAGTCACAATTACTTGTGGAGCAATTCCTTTAAAAGTATGCTGTTCTAAAGCTTCTACATGATCTTCAACCGAGAAGTAATCTGTTTCTCCCGGCTGAGTCATCGCATTACATAAATAATAGCGCTTTGCTTTAGAGCTTTTAATGGCATCACAGATACCTTCAATAATCAGACATGGAATTACACTGGTAAACAAAGATCCTATTCCGATAAAAATAATATCTGCTTCCAGAATCGCCTGTATGGCTTCTTCATTTGCTTCAACTTTTTCTTCATAGAAAACTTCACGGATACGATTATCAAAATTTGGAATATTGCTTTCTCCTCGAACCACAGTTCCATCACTCATTCTCGCAAAAAGCGTAATTACCTGTGTAGAAGCAGGCAAGATAGTTCCTTTGACATTTAAAATCTTGCTTATTTCACTAATTGCTTTCATAAAGCTTCCTTCTTTTTCAGTCAGTGCCGTTAAAATAAGATTTCCAAGATTATGCCCGCCTACATCTTCACTTGCTCCATCAAAACGATATTCCATCAAATGAGTAAACAGCGTTTCTTCCTTTGCAAGAGCACACATCACATTACGGATATCTCCCATAGCCGGAATATGAAACTGTCGGCGCAAACGTCCTGTACTGCCCCCATCATCTGCTACGGTTACAATTGTCGTTATATTAATATCAGCAATCTGTTTGAGTCCTTTTAAAATTACTGACTGTCCGCTTCCTCCGCCTATTACTACAACATTTTTCATATTATTTTTCCCTTATTTCACGATGGGATTTATAACAATTCCATTCTTTTGAATACTTATCATACAAATAATTTGTAATCGTTACAGAACGGTGTTGTCCTCCTGTGCATCCTATTCCTACTGTAAGATGGTTTTTCCCTTCTTTTTCATACTGGGGAAGAACATAATCTAAAAAATCTTCAATATGACGTATACACTCTTTCGTTGAATCAAAGCTCATTACATAATCATAAACAGGTGCATCATTCCCTGTCAGTGGTTTTAATTCCTCTACATAAAAGGGATTTGGCAGAAAACGTACATCAAACAGCAAATCACTATCCATCGGTACCCCATTTTTATATCCAAAAGATACAAAGCTGATACTGAAAGAAGGCTTTTCTCCCAGTTTCATATATTTTTCTATATGGCTTTTTAATTGCGAGGTTGGTAAAAAGGTTGTGTCAATTCGATGAATACTGGCTCTTTCTTTGATGGCATTAAAATACTCTCTTTCTGACTCAATAGCTTCTTCAAGAGTATTAGCGATATGATTTACTAAGAAAGGATGCTGACGGCGTGTAAACTTATAACGATGCAGCAGTTCTTCATTGCTGGCATCCAGAAATAATACACGAACACTCATGCCGATGTTTTCAAAATAAACCAAAAATTTTGTATAGTCCAAAGCTGTTGTGGCTAAAGCAACATTATGATATCGAACATCACTTTTACTTCTTAACAGCTTTCCCAAGTCATGAATTAGCTCTACTGGAAACTGATCAATACAATGGTATCCCATATCCTCCAGAACACTCATAGCAGTCGATTTGCCTGCTCCTGACATTCCTGTAACTAAAACAATATTTACTTCATCCATGAAATCACCTTCTTGATTTTAGTTTATCATACTTTCCATGTTCAAAAAAGTTTTATCTTATTTTTCCTCTTTGAACAGCAAAAGAAACACAATAAATAAGAGAAACGTACTCATTAGAATCGCTTTTTCTTCAAATCGAAGAATCAGCTGATTGCCTAAAACAGCACCAATGATAAAAAACAGAATGATGGAAAATGACAATAGTGCTTTTTTCCTATATTGATGATCTTTATAGATCACATATTTGGTAAGCTGCTCCGTTCCACTTCTTAAATTTCCAGTACACATGGTTGTCGCAACGCCATATCCACACACAAAGCGAAAGCTTTCTGCCTGAATACCGCAGGCAAATGAAATAAGTAAGTTCGCCATAAGATTCATTTGCTGCGGCAGAAAACTAACTGCCAAAAGAATCAACGCTTCAACGATAAGTGCAGACTGACGCCAATGAAGATGATTGAAGTGACGCTCACTGATGATTGAAGAAAGAACAATCCCCAGTGAAAAAGCCAGCACTGGCATTAAATAAATAAGCGCTCTGTCCAACTGTCCTTCTGCTGTATGAATCCCTAGTAATAAAAGATTAGCAGTCTGCACATTGGCAAAGACACCTCCTCTGGCAAGATAAGAATAGGCATCCATTAAACCGCCTGAAACTGCAAGCAAAAAACCAATTTCAATTGTTTCTGACATTTCTCTTTTTTTCATCATATTTGATATTTTAAACCGTCTGTTTCTCTTGTCAAGATAAAAGTTCTTTATAAATAAATGGATAGTTTTTTTGGTCAATAAAAAAGCCATGGTTTTTCCATGACTCTATTTATCAAGGCTTTTAATGTAATGAAAAGCACTCTGAGCAGCAATTGCACCATCGCTTGCGGCTGTAACAACCTGACGAATAGTTTTTTTGCGAACATCTCCTGCTGCAAAAACTCCTTCCATTTTCGTTTTCATATTCTCATCGGTTATGATATATCCCTTTTCATCCAAGATGCCAAGATTCTCAGCGTATCCACTTACAGGATCTGCACCGACATATGGGAAAATTGCACTTGTTTCAATAATGCTTTCTTCATCAGTAAGCACATTTTTCACACGAAGACCAATGACCATTCTTCCATCATCTAAAACTTCCAGAGGAATGATCTTTTTTCTGATTTCAATTTTTTCATTTTTATATGCTTCATCGCGATAGTTTTGATCCGCGCGCAGTTCATTGCGAACAAGAACAATTACTTTGCTTGCAAACTGTGTTAAATAAATCCCTTCTTCTAAAGCACTATTACCACCGCCAACTACAACAATGGTTTTATTCTTGAAAAAAGCTCCATCACAAATTGCACAGAATGACACACCTCGACCGATATTTTTTTCTTCACCCGGAATATTCAGTTTTCTTTCCAATGTTCCGGTTGCGAATATCAATGCTTTTCCTTCATACACATTACCACTTGTACAGAATACTTTTTTATCTTCTATTTTTGTGACATCATCAGCAATATATTCTGCTCCCATGGAAGTTGCATGATTCAATAAATTCATTGCCAATTCAGTTCCTTCAGCTGAGATAATACCCGGATAGTTTTCAATATGTGCTGTTTTGACAAGTTTTCCTCCGGGAGCATAGTTTTCAAGTACAGCTACTGATAATCCTGCTCTTGATCCATAAATTGCTGCTGATAATCCTGCAGGGCCTCCGCCTACCACAACAAGGTCGAATTGTCGCTCCATTCTCTTTCCTCCTTCAATAGTTGAATCATCTGATCCCAGTTTGTAATGACAGCACAAGGATTGGCTTTTTCAATAGCATCTCTGCGCTCTTCATCAAATACTACACCAATAGAGAAAGCTGACATATTCTTTGCAGCCCGTATATCGCTTGCATTATCTCCAACGTAGATCAGATCATCACTGCTTCGATTCAGTTCTTTACAGGCAAGTAATAGACCATATGGATCCGGCTTTGGTTTTTTCAGCTGTTCACTGCAAATCACTACATCAAAATAAGAATCTATACCACAGAATTCCAATCCGTGTCGAACCATCTTTTCAACTTTATTGGAAACAGCTCCAATATCATATCCTTGTTGTTTCAAATAAGACAGCATTTCAACAACACCATCCATTCCATGAACCATTTCATCATGATGCGATTGGTTAAATTCACGGAATTCATTTACATATTGTTGTATCTCTTCTTCACTGGCTTTAGGAAACAACATTCTCATATTATCTTCCAGCGGCGGTCCGGTCAGATTTTTATAATCTGCAGGACTTAAGTGACGTGATGGATCATGAAGTTCAACAACATGGCGATAGCTTTCACTAATCAGCGGAATGGTATCAATAAGTGTGCCATCTACATCAAAAAGAATGATCGGTTTCTCTTTTTTGAAAACGGAAAGATTGCTGAATAATCGATCATAAACTCCTAAAAGTCCCAATACGCCTACAATCATCAAAATAATTGAAACAACCTGAGCTGTTTTAAACGATCCTATCATGAGTGAATCTGTTCGATATTTTTCAACAAAAAGACGAACCAGCCCCTCCCATGTCAGATAGGCATACATCAAATCACCGCGTTTTTTTCTGCCATAGCGATTGAATACAAAGCGGATCAAAATAAATCCGATGAGATTTCCGAGTCCCTCATAGAGAAACATCGGCATTCGATAAGCACCTTCAATATACATGCCCTCTTTAATAAAGCCCGGAAGCCAGTTAAGCGACTGTTCTGAAACAACAATTCCATAAGCTTCCTGATTTATAAAATTCCCCCATCGGCCAATCATCTGACCAATTAAAACATTTGGAAAAATGACATCTCCAAATCTCAGCAAATTAATTTTATTCTTTTTACAATAGAAATAACTGAAAATGACTGCAGCAATCACCCCGCCATGAAAAGCTAATCCACCTTCCCAAATATAGAAAATGTGAATTGGATTGGCAGCATACCGCTGCCATTCGAAAATGACATACCAAAGACGGGAACCCACATAAGCAATTGGAAGCAAATAGAATAAGAAATCCTCCAGCTTCTCTTTATCATAGCCCATCTTCTTAAATGTATGCAGTGACATATAATAAGCTGCAATGAAACCGCCAATGCTGAATATCGCATACCAAGTAATCACAAATGGTCCGATTTCAAGAAAAATCTGTCTAGTTGGAAAAAAATCCATATTTATACTCCTTCATTTTTATTCTTCTCAATAAATCGAAGAATTCTTGCTTCAAATTCTTTAGCACTGTCTTGTCCGACACTTGTCAGTTGATAGTTGGTAACGGCTGATTCAATAATTACAGCCAGTGAACGGCCTTCTTTTACCGGTATTTCAAGCCTTGGAATCTTGACTCCCAGGATTTCCGTATACTTCTTTTCTTCAATACCGACACGGTCATATTCCTTATCGGGCTTCCATTGTTCAAGATGAATATTTAAGTCAATCTTAGCTTTATCCAGCACTGAACTGACACCAAACATTTTAGAAACATTGATAATTCCAATACCACGAATCTCCAACATTTCTTTTAATACTTCAGGTGATTTTCCAATGATTTCATTGTGCATCAGAAAACAATCCACTCGATCATCTGCAATCAGCAAATGCCCTTTTTTGATCAGTTCCAAAGCAATTTCGCTTTTTCCCATACCGCTCTCACCAGTTAACAGAACACCTTTTCCATAAATCTGAACCAATCCGCCATGTAAGTTCTCACAAGGCGCCAGCATTTCATTCAGACTTGTAATCGTTTCAATAATCACACGATATGTCTGATCCTTGGTTCTCAACACCGGAAAGTTTTTTCGTTTCGCAATCTTTTCAAGTTGTTCAGGACAAGCTGCACCTCGAGTTATGACGATACATGGAGTTTCTTCCTGAGTCAGAAAATCAAAGCTCGAATGCTGAGCTTCTTTGCTCATACCCTGAATATATCCCATCTCTTTGGTGCCAAGGATAACTATTCTTTCTCGCTGTGAATGTAAATAATACCCTGTCAGTTCAAGTCCGGGACGGTTGGTATCCGCAACCACGATTTCGCGATTCAACGATTCCTCATCACCGGTTACTTGCTCATAATTCAGCTTTTCTTTTAAATCTTTGACTCTTACTTTATTTTCATGCTCCATGTAGCTCCCTCCAATGCCTTTTTCAGGTATTGACCTGTATAGCTTCTCTCACATTGTACGATTTCTTCAGGAGTTGCGCAAGCTATCAGCTCGCCTCCTTCATCTCCGCCTTCAGGTCCTAAATCAATAATCATATCGGCACACTTAATAACATCCAGATTATGTTCAATCACAATTACTGTATCACCATTATCAACAATGCGCATCAATACTTCCATCAATTTCTTTACATCGTGAGAATGAAGTCCAGTCGTTGGCTCATCTAATATAAACAGTGTTTTCCCTGTGGCCTTTCGCTGAAGTTCACTTGCCAGTTTAACACGCTGAGCTTCACCACCGGAAAGAGTTGTTGCACTCTGCCCGACTTTCACATAACCTAATCCTACATCCACTAATGTTTGAAGACGGTGACGAATCTTTGGCACATTTTTAAAGAAATCCACAGCTTCCTCGATGCTCATTTCCAAAACATCATATATATTTTTTCCTTTATAGGTAACAGCTAGTGTTTCTTCATTATAACGTTTTCCTTCACACACATCACATGGCACATAAACATCTGGTAAAAAATGCATGGATATTCTTAATATGCCATCTCCCTGACATGCTTCACATCGTCCGCCCTTCACGTTAAATGAAAATCTTCCTTTATCAAAACCGCGCATTTTCGCATCATTTGTCTGTGCAAAAAGGTCACGAATATCATCAAATACACCGGTATAAGTCGCTGGGTTAGATCGTGGTGTACGGCCGATTGGATCCTGAGAAATATCAATGATTTTGTCGACATTCTCCAACCCTTTTATCTTTTTACATTTACCTGGTTCAATTTTTGTACGTCCCAGAGCAGCTTGAATTCCTTTTGTCAGCACCTCATTGACTAATGAGCTCTTTCCGCTGCCGCTCACACCTGTTACAACTATCAACTCTCCTAATGGAAATTTCACATTGATATTTTTCAAGTTATTCTGTGCTGCACCGATTACTTCTATAAATTTGCCATTCCCTTTTCTTCTTTCTTTCGGCACAGGAATCGATAATCTTCCAGAAAGATATTTACCGGTAATAGAATTTTCATCCTGAGCAATCTGCAAAGGTGTTCCGGCAGCTACAACTTCGCCTCCATGAATTCCGGCATAAGGTCCAATATCTATGATATAGTCACTTTCCACCATTGTTTCTTCATCATGTTCCACCACTATTAATGAATTACCCAAATCTCTCATCGCTTTTAATGATTCAATCAATCTGGCATTATCACGCTGATGAAGTCCAATGCTTGGTTCATCCAGTACATATAAGACTCCAGAAAGATGTGAACCAATCTGTGTTGCAAGGCGGATTCTCTGAGCTTCTCCACCGCTAAGTGTCCCAGCTAAACGATCTAATGTCAGATAGCTTAAACCGACATTATTCAAAAATTCGCAGCGATCTCTGATTTCTTTCACAATCAGACGGCTGATTTCTTTCTGCTTTGGGTTTAACTCCATATGATCCATGAATTCCAGTGCCTGTTTTACTGACATCTGTGTCCATTCATAAATATTCTTCCCACACACGCGAACACTCAAAGCCTGCTGATTAAGGCGCTTCCCCTGACATTGAGGACAAGCCGACTCGCTTAAAAAAGAAGCATACCATTCTCTTGACATGGTGGAAGTCGTTTCCATATATCTTCTTTCAATTAATGAACAGACTCCTTCTATGTATTCTGTTTTATTAAATGAATTCCCGCTTTTTGAATGAATTGTATAGCTGATTGGTTCATCTGAACCCTGTGTTATGATCTGCATTTCTTTTTTGGTCATTTTATTCAGAGGTTTGTCAATATCGATCTGATAATGATCCAACAAGGCTTTAAATCTCAGCCATTCAATATTTTCTTTCACAATAATATTCTTGTAATAAACGATTCCGCCTTCACGTATCGATTTTGTCATATCCGGCATCAGATATTTCAAATTCACCTTTTGTGTTATACCAAGCCCTTTACATACTGGACAAGCCCCCAACGGTGCATTAAAAGAAAACAATCTCGGTTCAAGAGTCGGTACACTGAAACCACAGATTTTACAGCTGAAATTTTCTGAAAACAAAATTTCTTCATCATGATAACAGACTAATGCCATTCCGTTACCCAGCTTCAAGGCACTTTCAAGTGAATCATTAAAACGTGATCGATCATTTGACTTCACAATACGGTCGACCACCACATCAATCGTATGCTTCACATTTTTATCCAGAAGATTTACATCTTCAATATACTTAACTTCACCATCAATTCGAATACGTACATACCCTTCTGACTGTAGTTTCGCTAAAAGATCTTTATGCGTGCCTTTCTTATTTCTGACCATTGGCGCACAAATCATGACCCGTGTTTTATCTTCGATTTCCATAATGCGATCGACCATTTGTTTAATGGTTTGTCCTTCAATCGGTTCATTGTGCTCAGGGCAATAAGGCACACCAATACGCGCATATAAAAGACGCAAATAATCATAAATCTCAGTTACTGTTCCAACCGTAGAGCGAGGGTTATTGCTGGTCGTTTTCTGATCAATTGATATTGCCGGAGATAATCCGTCAATACTGTCAACGTCCGGCTTTTCACTATTGCCTAAAAATTGACGTGCATAAGCACTCAAACTTTCCATATATCTACGTTGACCTTCTGCATAAATCGTATCGAATGCCAGCGAAGTTTTACCGCTTCCGCTGACACCAGTCATAATCACAAATTTATTTCGCGGGATCTCTAAACTTATATTTTTTAAATTATTCTCACGTGCCCCTTTGATAATGATTTTATCATTCGCCATAGTTTCCTCCACTTCTATACTTAGTCTGTCCTGTTTTTGACTGAACATAAGTGTTTCCAATCATACACATTTTATCACAAACTATATCATTTTCCAATTTTATTATATTAAAAATATCAAAATGTCTATCTTTTTGATAACTATAGTTCGTATTCAATCATTTTCATTTTCTCAAATGTCATAAAGTGAGAAAACCCAATTTCTTTCACTATATTTCGAACTTCTTCAATCTTATACCCCACATGTTCTTTTTTATGCGAGTCACTGCCGAAGGTAAGCACTCTGCCTCCCAAGTCATAATATCGCTTCAATATTTTTCTGGAAGGTGTTAAATCCGGTAAATGATATCGAAAATTAGAAGTATTTACTTCAATTCCTTTACCATCCTCAATTACTTTCTTTAAAATTTTGTCAATCAAATCCATAACCAGATCATCCTCATAGACACCATATGGATCATCTCGTTTAATCGCATCCAAATGTCCCAATACAGAATAATCTTTGTAATTACAAATACAGTGATAGATTTCTTCATAATAAGCTTCATTGATTTCCTTTTGTGTTTTTCCCTTTTGAAAAGCACCGTTCCAGAATTCCAGATTCTGTATCTGATGACAGCTCAAGATGACAAAATCAAAATCGTATTCATCAAAATCCCTCTGAAATTGAGCAATGGTATGAGACTGCATTCCAAATTCAATTCCTTTTTTTAATCTAATTTGATTTTTATATTTTTCTTTACATCTTTCAAATTCTGAAAAATACTGTGTATAATCACAGTTTGATTCAAACTTTACTCCGTAATCAACATGTTCTGTAAAACAAATTTCATCCAAACCTTTTTCAATCGCACACAAAATTTCATCTTCCATCTCAAAATCGGAATCATCACTGAATTTTGTATGCATATGATAATCTGCCAGCATTCTCTTCCCTCCTTAATTTTAACTATTGTAATGCACTTTCTTTTTATTTTCAAGATTTCCACATTCTTCCATAAACATACAAAAACACTCAAAAGAGTGTCATTTGTATTTATCAATATATTCTGCAACTGATTCTTCTAAAAATTCAAACGGTACTTCATTGGCATCAAGGATTGCCTGATGAAACTCCAGTACATCAAATTGATCGCCTAAAGCCTTAACACATTGATCTCTAAGTGACATCATTTCCATTAATCCTAACGCATATGGTGCATATTGTCCGGCTCTTAAAACTACTGTGTCATATAAATCTGCAGCTCCATCTGCAACTAAACCTAGATCACTCATGTATTCAGCGATATCATTAGCCTTCCATCCATGATAATTGACCTGTAAATCCAGATATTCAACCAATACATAATTTAAAACATTATAATCTTTCATATAGCGCTGGAAAGCTTCACTTCCCACATCAGCCAGATGATAAGCATCTATTCCTACATACTGTGCCCATCCCTCTGAATAACCGGTATTACCGATAATGTGATAAATCTT
>CAMEIZ010000029.1 GCA_945919165.1 uncultured Traorella sp. | reverse complement strand
GTGCTGATTTAGAAGATTTTAAGGATTATCGAAAGGGTGGTAAAAGATGTGATCCGGCACCGGTCAATTTTTTCTGGGACAAATGCCAAAAAGGAAGCGATCTTTATGTGCGTGTTGAATTTCCTTCGTTTAAGAAAAGCGTGGATATGATTCATGAAGCGGGTGGTTTGGCTGTATTAGCGCATCCATTTAAAACCTTTTATCAAAGAGAAGATTTGTTGATGAAGGCTATTGAGGATGGTATTGACGGTATTGAGGTTTTCAGTAATTATCATGAAAAGATTCATAATGATTATTATCTGCAATTTGCCAGAGAGCATGATCTGCTAATTACAGCCGGAAGTGATTATCATGGCAAAAATAAACCAAGTATTGAAATGGGACAGTTTGGTGATGTGGAAGATGAGACAATCTTAAAAAACTTTCTGGAAAAAATCAGTTAATGGAAGACTTTGGTCTTCTTTTTTTAGGATAATTTATATTTTAAGAAAATTAGCACTAATTTGTTGACAGTGCTAAGTGTTTGTGATATTCTATTAGCAGCAAGTAAATAAGAGTGCTAGAGAGGTGAGAAGATGAATCTGACAGAACGGCAGACGAAAGTATTTAAAACAATCGTCGAAGAGTTTACCAGAACAGCAGAGCCGGTAGGAAGTCATACGCTGATGAATTTATTAGATATCAGTGTTTCATCAGCAACACTTAGAAATGAAATGGCAGCACTTGAAGAAATGGGCTTGCTGGAAAAGACGCATACCTCAAGCGGAAGAGTTCCGTCCACAATGGGCTATCGTTATTATGTGGATCATTTGATGGTCAAGCATATTGAACCAAAGATGATGAATGCCTTGCAAAGTATTTTTGATCAGAGAAATTCAAGCATGGAGGAAGTGGTTCGACAAAGCTGTGATGTGTTAAGTCAAATGACCAATTTGACATCTGTGGCTTTAGGACCGGATGCCCGATATCAATCTCTTCAGCATATTGCTTTGATACCGCTGAATGAGAGAAGTGCAGTAGCCATCTTTGTGACGGATCACGGACATACGGAAAACAAGACATTTCAGTTTGCTGACACCGTCAGCATGAATGATCTGACAACCTGTTGTGATTTGTTGAATGAGAATCTGATTGGAGTACCTTTGAATCAAGTAGTTGATCAAATGATTAAGATTCAGCCTTTAATGGCAGCCAAGGTACAGCGGCATGAAATGTTGTTTGAAGCATTTGTCAATGCTTTTGTGAAATTTGCCAGCGATCAGGTCTATTGCAGCGGACAAAGCAACATGCTCTATCAACCGGAATTTGCCGATATTGAAAAGCTGAAGAAAATGATGAAGCTTTTAGAGGATAGTTCATTATGGCGTCAGATTGCTTCAGATACGAATAACACCATGATGCGTATCGGAGAGGACAATACACATTTGATGATTACGGATGATGTCAGTGTGGTTGCCAGCAAATTTAAGGTTCATGGTGGTGAGGAAGGTCAGCTGATGATCGTAGGACCGACCCGAATGCCATACAATGAAGTTGTGGCGCTGATGGAATATATCAGCAAACGAATCGAGGAGATGTTTAACGATGACTAATTCAGAAAAAGAAATCAAAGAAGAAATTGAAGAAATTGAAGCCGAAGCTGTCAGTGAAGAATCAAAAGAAGAAGTGAAGGAAGTCAGTGAAACAGATCAGCTGAAAGAAGAAATCGAAAAGCTGAAGGCTGAACTTGAAGAAAGCAAAAATGCTTATTTTAAGGCTTATGCGGATACGGAAAATACCAGACGCCGTTTGCAGAATGAATTTGAAAAAAACAATAAGTATAAGCTAAGTGATTTTGGAAAAGAAATTCTGCCTGTCATTGACAATCTGGAAAGAGCTTTGCTTGCGAAAGGTGATTCAGAAGAATTGAAAAACTACGCAAAAGGATTTGAAATGATTTATGTACAGCTCTTGGATGTCTTAAAGAAAGAAGGCATTGAGGAAATTGATTGTTTAAATAAGGATTTCGATGCGAACTTTCAACATGCCATTATGCAGGAAAAAAGAGAAGGCATTGAAAGCGGAATCGTGATTGAAGTTCTTCAAAAAGGATATATGGTAAAGGATCGCATATTACGACCTGCATTAGTAAAGGTCAGCGAATAAAGGAGGAAAAGCGATATGTCTAAAATTATTGGAATTGACTTAGGTACGACAAACTCATGTGTTGCTGTGATGGATGGAACAGATGCGAAAGTAATTACAAATCCAGAAGGAAACCGTACAACTCCATCAGTTGTGGCTTTTAAAAACGGTGAAATAATTGTGGGTGACGCTGCCAAACGTCAGGTTGTTACAAACAAGGACACAGTTAGTTCAATCAAACGTTTAATGGGAACAAATCAGAAAGTGACTTTGGAAGGAAAAGAATACACTCCACAGGAAATCAGTGCAATGATTCTTCAGTATTTAAAAACATATGCTGAAGGATATCTGGGAGAACCTGTAACAAAGGCTGTCATTACAGTACCTGCTTACTTTAATGACTCTCAGCGTCAGGCAACTAAAGATGCCGGTAAGATTGCCGGATTGGAAGTAGAACGTATTATCAATGAACCAACAGCTGCTGCTTTAGCATATGGTCTTGATAAAAACAGTGATCGTGAACAGAAAGTGCTGGTTTATGACTTAGGAGGAGGAACATTTGATGTTTCCATTCTTGAACTGGCTGATGGAACATTTGAAGTATTATCAACTTCAGGTGATACACATTTAGGTGGAGATGACTTTGACCATGTAATCGTTGACTGGATGGTAGATTCATTCAAGAAAGAAAATGGTGTTGATTTAACAAATGATAAGATGGCTATGCAGCGTTTGAAAGAAGCTGCTGAAAAAGCTAAGAAAGATTTAAGTGGAACTGTTACAACTGAAATCTCATTACCATTCATTTGCCAGAAAGATGGTATGCCATTACACTTTGAAGCAACATTAACACGTGCAAAATTCAATGAAATGACAAAATCATTGGTTGAACGTACCATTGTTCCGGTTAGAAATGCTCTTCGTGATGCTGGATTAACAAAGAATGATATTCATCAGGTATTATTGGTAGGTGGATCTACTCGTATTCCTGCTGTACAGGAAGCTGTTCGTAATGAATTAGGAAAAGAACCAAACAAATCAGTGAACCCAGATGAAGCGGTTGCCGTAGGTGCTGCTATTCAGGGTGGTGTTATTAGTGGTGATGTTAAGGATGTTTTACTGTTAGATGTTACACCTCTTTCATTAGGTATTGAAACAATGGGTGGAGTTATGACAGTTTTAATTACAACGATCCCAACAAGCAAATCACAGATTTTCTCTACAGCAGCTGATAATCAGCCAGCTGTTGATATCCATGTTCTTCAGGGTGAAAGACCAATGGCTAATGACAACAAGACATTAGGTTTATTCAAATTGGATGGTATTGCTCCTGCAAGAAGAGGTATCCCTCAGATCGAAGTTACATTCGATATTGACGTAAATGGTATTGTGCATGTTTCTGCTTTGGATAAGGGAACAAATAAGAAACAGTCAATCACAATTTCTAACTCTTCTGGATTAAGTGATGAAGAAATCGATCGTATGGTTAGAGAAGCTGAAGAACATAAGGCAGAAGATGAAAAACGTCGTGAAGAAGCTGAATTAAGAAATAAAGCTGAATCATTCATCAATCAGATTGATGCGACATTAGCTGATGCCGGAGATAAGATCGATGCGAAACAGAAAGAAGAAACACAGAAGCTTCGCGATGAATTGCAGAAAGCTTTAGATGAAAATGATATGGAATCTGTTAAGACAAAACTGGATGCTTTGGAAAAAGCAGCTCAGATGGCTAGTGAACAGATGTATCAGCAGCAGGCTAATAACACATCAGCCCAGGGTAATAATGCACAGGATGATAATGTTGTCGATGCTGACTTTACTGAAAAGAACTAATGAACTTGAAATGAAATTCTAGCTATGCTAGAATTTCACTGCTGAAAGGTGTGAGTAGATGGAAAAAAGAGATTATTATGAGGTCTTAGGGCTTCAAAAAGGAGCCTCTGAGGCAGAAATCAAGAAAGCATATCGTCAAATGGCGAAGAAATATCACCCTGACGTGAATAAAGCACCGGATGCGGAAGAAAAATTCAAGGAAATCAACGAAGCCTATGAAGTGCTTAGCGATCCGCAGAAGAAAGCCAAGTATGATCAGTTTGGTCATGCCGGAATGGATGGCGCTTTCGGACAGGGAGGCTTTAGCGGAGGCTTTGGTGATTTTGGCGATATTAATGATATTTTCGGTTCTTTCTTTGGAGGAGGAAGTACATCAAGAAGAACTTCCACTGGACCTAGAAAAGGTAATGATCGTTTCATGCAGATGAGAATCGATTTCATGGAAGCTATTTTCGGAAAAACCGAAGAAATTACGATTGAAGTCGATGAACAGTGTTCTGAATGTCTGGGAAGCGGTGCAAAATCAAAAAGTGATATTCAATCCTGCTCAAGATGTAATGGAAGCGGACAGGTTCAGACACAGAATCGAACACCGTTTGGTGTCTTTATGTCCACGAGTGTCTGTCCGGAATGTAATGGATCAGGCAAGAAGATTCTTCATAAATGTCCTAAATGCAATGGACGCGGCTATGAGCATAAGCGTGTAAAACTGGAAATCAAAATTCCTGCTGGTATTCAGTCTGGTCAGCAGATCCGTGTAGCCGGTAAAGGTGAAAGAGGTATTAATGGCGGTTCTAACGGTGATTTGTATATCGAAGTACTGGTAGGCAGTCATCCAAGTTTTGTACGTGATGGAAATGATATCCGTATTTCTATTCCATTAAGTGCTGTTGATGCTACTTTGGGATGCAAAGTGGATGTTCCTACTGTTTATGGCGATGTTGAATTAAATATTCCAGCCGGAACACAGCATGGTACGCAGTTCCGTTTAAGAGGCAAGGGTGTAAAGGGCCCTCGCTCTTTGGGAGATCAGTATGTTGAAGTTCGTATTGAAATTCCTTCAAAACTGAGCAAGGAAGAATACAAGCTCTATGAAAAGCTTAAAGAAGCACAGGGACATGAATCGGCATTTGAGCGTTTTAAAAAATCATTTAAGAATTAACCATCAGCAATGATGGTTTTTTCTGTTTGTGTTAATATAATGGAGAAAGTGTTTATGATCGAATTAAAAGAATATGTTAATGAAAAGGAAAGTGTCTGTGAATTAATAGCGGGATTCTGGAAAGAACACAATCAGATTGACATGGATCAGGAAGTCATGCTTAGTGAATTTGATGAATGGATTTCCAAGGGAAAGTTTTATTTTATTGTTTTTGATGGAATTAAAGTAGGCTTTGTGCATCTTGCCAGTCGTGGAAATGAGATTGACTGGCTTGAACATATCTATGTGAAAAGCTCTTATCAGAAAAGAGGATTTGGCAGTGAAGCGATACGCTTGTGTGAAGAAATCGTCAAACAGTATTCTGATTCTTTGTATATTGAAGCAGCTGCCAAAAATCAGCAAGCTATTCATCTTTATCAAAAATTAGGATATAACTGTTTGAATACGATTACGATTCGAAAGGATTTTCATCAGGAATCATTTGAAACAATTGGCCATGAAAAGATTTGTAATACTGATTTTGAAGTAAGAAAACGGAAGATAAATTAAAACAAAATCAATCGAATAGCTTGAAAAGAATGGAAATACGTGGTATTATAACATTGTTTAAAAAGAGTGGACGAAAGTCCACTCTTCATTTTGCAAGTCAAAGGAGAAAAGATGGATCAGATAGCAAAAATCAAAGAAAGTATTTGCCAACTGCTTCAAAGTCACGATGTCAATTTGTATGATCTGACATGGACACATGAAGGCAAACATAAGATTCTGCAGGTTGCCATTGAAAAAACAGATGGAACTGTAGACATCGATTTATGTGCTGATATGGCGGAGCTGATCTCAGCAAAGCTGGATGAGATGGACATGATTGAAAGTGAATATATGCTGGAAGTATGTTCACCGGGTGCTGAAAGAAAGCTGAGAAATGAAGAAGAAGTCAAAAATGCTGTAGGAAAGTATATTTACGCAAAGTTCAAAAAACCTGTTTCAAAACTAAATGAAGTCAAGGGGACACTAATTAGCTTTGAAGAGGGAGAATGCTGTGTAGAATATATGGATAAAACATTTAAACGCCTGGCGAAATTTGAACTTGAAAACTGTTCACTGATTCGTCTGGCAGTTAAAATTTAATTAAAGAGGTAGAAGGTTATGAAACTGAAAGATTTGATGAAAGCAATGCAGGCCATTGAAGAAGATCGCGCTTTAAGTGAAGAGGTTGTTGTATCTTCTCTGAAAGAAGCTTTAACAAAGGCTTACCGCAAGCATGTGGAAATGCCAGATGCTTTGGTCGATGTTGTGATTGAAAACGGTGAAATCAAAGTTTACAGTCAGAAAAGCGTTGTAGAAAATGTTGAAGATGATGAATTTGAAATATCTTTGGAAGAAGCCAAGAAGCTGAAAGCAGACGCTCAGCTGGGAGACACTGTATCCATCAGTGAAGTCAACATTGCTGAATTTGGACGTGCAGCTGTCATTCTGGCAAAAAATGTTTTGCGTCAAAAAATCAAAGAAGCAGAAAAGCAGGCTGTCTATGATGAATATATTGATAAAAAAGAAGATATGGTCATGGGCGTTATTGAGTCTGTAGAAGAAAAATTCTGTATTGTTAATATTGGGAAGACTCTGGCATTAATGCCAAGAGTCGCACAGATTCCCGGAGAAGTTTACCGTGAAGGACAGCGTATCCGTGTTGTAATCAGTGAAGTAAACAAGGAAACTAAGGGTGCACAGGTATTGGTATCAAGAGCAGATGCCAACTTAGTGAAGCGTTTATTTGAAAAAGAAGTTCCGGAAATCTATCAGGGAATTGTTGAAATCAAAGGAATTGCCCGTGAACCAGGTGAAAGATGCAAGATGGCGGTTTATTCCAAGAATGAAAATGTGGATCCGATCGGAGCTTGCATTGGACCTAGAGGAAGCCGTGTTCAGGTGGTGATTGACGAACTTCATGGTGAAAAAATCGATATTTTTGAATGGAGTGAGGATGTCAGCGAATTGATCAAGAATGCCTTGGCACCTGCTGAAATCTTGGCAGTTATTCCAAACCCTGAAAAGAAAGGTCTTTTGGTAGTCGTGAATGATGCACAATTGTCTTTGGCAATTGGTAAAAAAGGTAAGAATGCTCGTTTAGCTGTCAAATTAACTAATTCCAAGATTGATATCAAGTCCGAAAGCGAAGTTGAAGCATTAGGCATTGATTTCCGCGCTATTTATGAAAAACAGCAGCAGGAACTGATGGAAATGCTTCAAAAGAAACGTGCTTTGGCACAGCAGCAGCTGAATGAAGAAAGAAAAGCAACTCAGAATAATGAGTTTGATGAAGATCTCTTCGAAGAAATCGAATATGATGAATCTAATGATGAAATGGAAGAAGAAAACGAGATTTTAGAAACAGAATTCGTAGAAGAAGAAAAAGCTGAAGCAGTTGAAGAAACAAAAGAAGAAGTGAAGGAAGAAGTTAAGGAAGAAGTAAGACAGGAAACTGATTTGGAAAGAGCTGCTCGTATTGCTAAGGAAATGAAGAGCAAAAAAGGTCTTGATTTATCTAGCAAGCAGGAATATGTTTCAAAATTTGAATCTTTTGCGGATGCTCCTGTCAAACAGGCACCAGCTCCTAAGAAAAAGAAAAAAGAAAAATACAATGATGAAGAAGAAGTGCTTCGTAAGCCAACCTTCGATTTAAAGAAGGATTATGAAATGAAGCCAATTTATTCTGAAGAAGAATTAGCTGAAATTGAAAAACGTGAAGCTGAAGAAAGAGAAAACGACTGGATCAATGATGATATCGATTTTGATGAATTCGATGAATATTACGATTAGGAGACAGTATGAAAAAAATACCAATGCGTAAATGTATCGTTACACAGGAAAGGTTTCCCAAAAAGGAGCTGATTCGTGTTGTGCGTACACCCCAGGGAGATGTCGTCATTGATAAAACTGGAAGAACGAATGGACATGGAGCTTATTTAAAGAAGGATCTTAAAGTGCTTGAACTGTCGAAAAAAAGAAAATCGCTGGCACATGCACTGGAATGTGAGATTCCTGAGAGTCTTTATGAAGAGTTAAGGGAAGTTATTCATGGATAAACTCTTCAATCTGATTGGGCTGGCCATGCGTGCCAGAAAGATCGTCAGTGGTGATGAACTGCTGGAAGCCATTCGTAAACAGCGTGTTTTTCTTGTGATTGTTGCAAGTGACGCAAGTGAAAACACCAAGAAGAAATATTCAGATAAATGTCGTTTTTATGATGTAGAGATGATCATCGTTGAAAACAGTGAGAAAATCAATCATGCGATTGGTAAGAAAAATCGCATGGCAATTGGAATCAGCGATGAAGGCTTTACAAAAAGTATACTGACTTGCTGGAAAGGCTAGGTGATATTATGGCAAAAGCCAACAATAAAAACAGGAAAAATCAGAAGAAGAGTTTTACTCCAAGAGAAAAAAGAGTCGAGGTTACTGAAATTACGTATTCTTCTCCGATTACCGTTGGAGAATTAGCTGAAAAACTGCATCGTAATTCAAGTGAACTTATTAAAGTGCTGTTCATGCTGGGCAACATGGTTACAATCAATTCACAGCTGGATGATGAAACAGTTGAATTATTGTGTATGGAATTCAATGTTGCAGTAACAAAAGAAATCATTGTAGATGAAAGTGATCTTGAGGAAGAACTCAAGGAAGATACAGACGATGAGACAAATCTTGTTTCCAGACCACCGGTTGTAACGATCATGGGCCATGTTGACCATGGAAAAACAACTCTTTTGGATACTATCCGTAAATCAAGAGTAACAGCTGGAGAATTTGGCGGTATTACACAGCATATCGGTGCTTATCAGGTCAGCATTAAAGGAAAGAAGATTACATTCTTGGATACACCAGGACATGAAGCGTTTACGGCCATGCGTGCCCGTGGTGCCCAGATTACCGATATTGTTGTCATTGTTGTTGCGGCAGATGATGGTGTTATGCCACAGACCAAAGAAGCAATTGATCATGCCAAAGCAGCTAATGCTCCAATTATTATTGCTGTGAACAAAATCGATAAACCGGATATCAATTTCGACCGCATTTACGGTGAACTTGCTGATAATGGTGTTATGCCTGAAGAATGGGGCGGTGATACCATGTTCTGCAAGATCAGTGCTAAAGTCGGAACTGGTGTCAATGAACTGTTGGAATCAATTCTGATTCTTGCGGAAGTTGAAGACTATAAGGCTAATCCAAATCGTTTGGCTGTTGGAACTGTCATTGAAGCAAAACTGGATAAGGGAAGAGGACCGGTAGCAACCCTGCTTGTTCAAAAGGGTACATTACATGCCGGTGATATCGTGGTTGTCGGTTCGGCGTTAGGACGTGTTCGTAAAATGGTCGATGACCATGGACGTGAAATCAAAACAGCAGGACCATCAAGTCCGGTTGAAATTATCGGTTTGAATGATGTTCCTTCTGCCGGAGATGTTTTTAAAGTCTTTGACAATGAAAAGAAAGCTCGTCAAATTGCTCAGACACGTCTTCAGAATAAGATCGATCATGAAAGAAATGCCAGCAGTGCATTGACTTTGGATGATTTGGCTCGTCAAATTGAAGAGGGTAATATTCAATCGATTAATGCAATCATCAAGGCTGATGTTCAGGGTAGTGCTGAAGCGGTTAAAGCTTCATTGGAAAAGATTGATGTTGAAGGGGTTAAAGTCAATGTCATTCGTTCAACTGCCGGTGCCATTACTGAAAGTGATGTCGATTTGGCTAATGCAAGTAATGCCATTATTATTGGATTTAATGTTCGTCCAAGTGCCAATGTACGTAAAAAGGCTGAAGAAGTTAAGGTTGAAATCCGTCTGCACAACATTATTTACAAAGTGTTAGAAGAAATGGAAGCTGCCATGAAAGGTATGCTGGCTCCGGTATATGAAGAAGTCATTATCGGTCAGGCTGAAGTTCGTCAGATCTTCAAGGTCAGCAAAGTGGGTACAATTGCCGGATGTATGGTAACAGATGGCTGTATCCGCAAGGGCTGTAAAGTTCGTCTGATTCGCGATGGAATTGTCATTTATGAAGGTAATTTAGGATCACTGAAACGTTTCCAGAATGATGCCAAGGAAGTTACAAGCGGTTATGACTGCGGTATTACGATTGAAAACTTCAATGATATTAAAGTTGACGATGTTATTGAAGCTTATGAAGATCAGCAGGTTGAGGTAGCTTAATGTCAAAAAATGAAAAGATGAATCACATTGTTATGAAGGCTGTCAGTGAGATTATTCAATTTGAATTAAAGAATCCTAAATTAGGATTTGTAACGATCACGGATGTTGAAGTGACAAATGATAATTCATATGCGAAAATATTTGTTTCCTTTTTAGGTAAGGAAGAAAGGAATCAGGCTGGATTAAAAGTCTTGAATCAGTCAAAAGGCTTTATTCGCAGTGAATTGGCAAAGCGTTTGTCAATTCGTAAGACACCGGAACTGATTTTTGAAATTGACCGTTCTTTGGAACAGGGAAATAAGATTGAAAAGCTTCTTTCTGAACTGAAATAGGTGGATTATGAATCAACAAATACAAAAAATCAAAGAGAAATTCCTAGCAGGAAAACCCATTACAAAAGAAGACGTTACATTTGCTCAAAATCATATTGAAGATGATGAAGATCTCTTTATGACTTATTTCTTTATGTCACGTGTATATCTTGATAAAAAAGAATTTGATGCCGTTACATACTGTGTCTTAAAATGCTATGAGCTGAATGAAAAGCATCATTTTGATCTTGATTTTAAAATAAAAGATTTTGTAGAAGCTCGAAGTGATTTTATGGAAGAAGCTATTTTAAAAACAAGAAAAAAGATTTTGCCGTTGTCAATTCTGTTTGGAGTCATTGTTTTGGTTCTTGTTTGGCTGATTATGGCTCATGGTGAACTGACAGGTTTTATTCTTGGATTTATTGCCATGAACCTGATTTCAATTTATTTTCAAAAAGTTGGAAGTGAAAAAACAATTCGTTCATTTAAGAAAAAACAGTATCAGGCTGTTGAAGGCTTTTTAGATGAGCAGGATCGGGAATTTGCGAATAGGCATTAGCCTGTTCGCTTTTTTTTGTGGGTCATATCCTAATTTGAAAGGAGAAATTATGTACACACGCTATGTCTTAAGAATTGGTGACAGTGGAATTGCAGTAAATAAGATCCAGGCTTATTTGAATATGTTTGTGAATGCAGGTTATATTACAACAAAAGTAACACCAGATGGCTTATTCGGACCACGAACTCAAAGTGCTGTTCGTGAGATTCAAAGCTATTTGCGTCAAAATCCGGATGGTATTATCGGGAATGCTACCTGGGATGGCATTTTTGAACTTTTGAAGCGTTTGAATGTGACAACAAATATTCCGGTAGCCAGTGCTTCCTATTATCTGAATGTTGGTGATTACGGTATTGAAGTGTTTAAAATGCAGGAGTATTTAAATGAATTTGCAGCTAAAAATCCATGTCTGAAAACAGTTCGTGTAGATGGTGAATATGGCAATGCTACTCGGATGGCTGTTCAGCAGTATCAATATCTCAAGGATTTACCGATAGACGGTATTATCGGGAAAGCAACTTGGGATGATATCATTAATGAAAGAAATCAGCCAACAAATTAGAACCTAACAAGGTTCTTTTATTATATGATTTTATTTTTATTGACTTTTGAGCTATACTAAAGATGGGTGATAATCATGAAACATGTAAAAATGATGGTATTAGAAAATTGTCCTTATTGTCGTAAAGCTTTTCAGTATATCGATGAACTGAAACAGGAAAATATGAAATATCAGACAATTGAGATTGAAGTGATTGATGAAGTGAAAGAAAAAGAAAAAACAGAAGGCTATGACTATTGGTATGTGCCGACATTTTTTGTGAATCATAAGAAAATACATGAAGGTGTACCAACCAAAGAAAGCATTCAGGCTGTTTTAGAAGAGGCTATTTCATGAGTGTTCTTTGTATGAGTGAAACTCTTCAAAGTGAAAAGGGGTATGAAATTCCAATGATCATAACCAGACCCATGGATTTAAAAAAGCATCCCTGTGTAATTCTTCTTCATGGAACATGTTCTGATAAAAATGAGGTAGGGAATGCGTATGTTTATTTAGCCAATCAATTAGCGAATGCGGGTTATGTCACCATTCGTTTTGATTTTATCGGCAGCGGTCAAAGCAAAGTGGATTATCTTCACTATACATATAAAAGTGCTGTTGATGATACTCATACGGTACTTTCATACGCTAAAAAACAAGGCTATGGTCCGATTACACTTTTAGGATGGAGTCAGGGTGCTGCCATTGCATTGTTAAGTGCCAATGATGATGTTTCAAGTGTGATCACACTTTCAGCAGCTGTGGATATGTCTATTTTTGTTAAAGAAGAGGATGTCCTTGAAGCACAAAAAAAAGGCTATGTATGGTATGATCCAGGATTTAGTAAGCCGGTGAAATTATCCAGGGAATGGTTTGAGGATGTATTGAATACGAATGTTTTAGAGCTTTATTCACATAAGCATTTACCGACCCTTTGTTTTCACGGATTGAAGGATTCAGTTGTCAGTTGCTTGTATTCAAAAAAATGTGTGGAAGCAAGTGCCCATTCGCTATCAAAAGTGATTTATTTAGATGAATGTGATCATGTTTTTTGCGTTTTAACTCATGGCTATGAGTATTTTGGTGTGGTCGTGGATCAAATGATTGAATGGCTGAATGAGATAAATAAAAAGGCAGAGATTTACTCTGCCTAACCTAAACGTGTACCATTCGGAACTTCAAATTCAGGAATGGCCAATACCGGCTTGATTTTATCCTGATAGCCAATATCAAAAATCATTCCTTCTGAAATGACACCAGCCATTTCTTTTGGTGCAAGATTGACAATAAATAAAGCCTGTTTGCCTTCTACTTCTTTTGGATTTTCTCTTTCTGCTTTAAAACCGACACAAATATGACGGGTGAAATCTCCAAAGTCAACATGCAAACGAACTAGCTTTCTTGATGCTGGAACATCTTCGACTTCCAAAATAGTTCCAACACGTACATCGATAGCATCGACTTCTTTCATGGTTACATTTGGTTTTACAGGTGCACTCATTTTCTTTCCTCCTTATCATGTTGTATGAGCGTTTCAGCTTTTGTATATTTCTGGGGAACCAGCAACTTGATTTTCTGATCGGCAATTTCGATAACTGGATTGTGAAACGAAGAGATTTCGCCTTCTAAACAAACTTCCAGTTGATGGTCTGAAATGATTTCTATTTTTCTAGCTTTGCGGTAATGTACGATATCATCATATTTTCCGTTTAAGTGCTCTCCTTTTTCATAAATGTCCATCAGGCGCAGTATTTTTAAACGTGAAATTTTAGGAATCAGGATGACATCCATGAAACCGTCCTGAATATTTGCAAAAGGTGCCGCACAGTAATTTCCTCCATAATATTTTGCGTTGGCAGCTACAACAAAAGTAAAGCAATCTTCTTTTTCTTCAACTCCGTCAACTTTAATTTTCATTGAATGAGAAGTAGAGGTAAAAAAAGAATATGCCAGTGATATTTTATATGCGCTTTGTGATTTGATCAAAGGCAGTTTTTTGAACTTTGAGGCATTATAGGCAACCATTGCATCTAATCCGATATTGGCAATGTTAATGGAATATTTATCATTGATTTTAAGTACATCAACTTCTACTGCCGTACCATTCATCAGTTCTTCAAGATTCAAAAAATCACTTTTTGCACGTGAACCAAAGTATTTGATGAAATCATTACCGGTGCCAATCGGCATATGAGCTAATATGACATTGTCATAGCCAATACAGCCATTGAGAACATCATATAGTGTACCATCTCCGCCACAGGCATATAGTGTGACGTTTTCTCCGCTTTGAGCATATTTTTTTGCGATCTGGGTTGTATTTTGGCTGGAGGATGTCTTTACAATGCGATAAGTACCTTCAATCTGATTGTTCATAAACAGCGAATGAACCATTTTTGAGATGTGTTTGGTAGCATCTGATTTTCCGGCAGCCGGATTGATAATAAAAATATGTTGCA
>CAMEIZ010000028.1 GCA_945919165.1 uncultured Traorella sp. | reverse complement strand
CAATACTAAAAACACAACGATGAGTACTATTACATAGTAATAATAAAGTTTCCACGATAAAGCAAATATTTGCACTGCCATACCAAAAATAGCAGATAAAGAAGTAAAGAAAAAATAACCTAAAAGAAACAAATATGAAAAATCCTTAGTATTTTTATCAATTATTCTTCCTATCCAATAAAAGAAAGGTAAAGAACCAAAAAATAAAATCAAACATTTTGCAATATCCATATATCATCACACTTTCTGTAAATATTTCTTTTTAATAACAAAGTAATAATCAAATAATCCTTTTATCATTCTTGTTAATTTTTTGAGTTTATGTTTTTCAAACATTAAAACAATAAAGAAACCATATCGTACATCCCCCATAATGGCTTGACAATAAGCTGGATAATCTTTTCCATATTCATCGCATATATAAAAGCTGTTTCTTACAATATAGTAGCGTCTAAATGCACTATGGTTATCACATAGATAGGTTTTTCCAAATAACTTTCTTTTTTCAAAATCACCTAGATTGTGATTTAAAACAACATCGTTCAACTGAATGATATTGTATCCATGTCTTCTTAGATTTAAACAAAAATCAAAATCAACGCAATCAATAAACATCCAATCTTTAAAACCACCTACATTTTCATAAGCTTTTAAGTCAATGATATTCCCGCTTGTCATAACAACAAGTGGTGATGAAATACCCTTCAATACTTCATTTTCACTTAGAGCCGTTTTATGAAAAGGTGAATAAACTGCATTTAAACTGTTTGGATGCATCTTTTCAATACAAGAGATCATTGCTTCAACACCATGATCATCGAATTTGCTATCTTGATCCATTGTTAATAAAAAATCATAACCATCTTCAAGGGCTTTTTTGGCTCCCATATTTAATGCAGCTGCTATCCCTAAATTCTTGTAGTTCGGTAAATAAATTGCACGATCAAAACATGAAAACATTGTTTCATTTGAAACAGCTGAATTATCAACAATATATAGTTTATCAATATCATGAATATATGAAGAAATATTCTCAATAACTGTTTTATCAGGATTAAACAAAACAACAACTCCGGCATATTTCATCTTAGTTTTCCCACCTATCCAAAAGATTTCTAATCTTATTTGGCGTTTTGATTTTTGATATCAGTCGCCATTTTCTAGAATTCAAAATACGATTCAATTCTTCAGATGCTTGATCTACTGAATTTGATTGATCATTTTTAATTAACTCTTTTAATAGATCATATTGAGGATAAATCTCAAGTCCATTCATAAACTGAGAATAAATAATCGAATATTCATTTTTCATTTTATCAATGGATTTAATATCATACTGATTTAAATTTTGAATGATTTGATTATATTCATCTGAATCTGAAACAATCTCAAGAATTTTATTTTTTAATCCTTCTTTTCCTTCCTTAAATTCTATTGTCCATCCAAAACCATATTTATTAATTCTTTCACCAACAGCGCCCAAATTATAACTTAAAACAGGAATTCCAGAAGCAATTGTTTCAGTTAAAGTATAAGAATAAGTTTCAGGTAAAATAGAAAGATTTAAAACAAGATGAATGTTATTCTTATGTAATAATTCAGGAAGTTTTTCTCTTTTATACTTACCATGAATCGTCATATTTTTTGAACTTTTCAATATTTTAGATTCGGTTGTTCCGAATAAATGAAATCTAATTCTATCAGAACTTAAGTTTTTTACTAAATATTCTACCGAACTCAGTCCTTTATGTTCAACCATCACACCAACAAATCCAATATTAACAACATCATCTAACTGAAGATTCGATTTTTCTTTTTTAATATCTATTCCATGTTCAATTGGCAGGCAATTTAAATTAGGATAATATTGTTCAAGAATACATTTTGTTGAAAATGATGGAGTAATGATGCAATCAGCTTTGTCAAACAGATTTTTCCACTGATAACGCCATTCAGGAATAAAATTCACATTTGATTTAACCTTTTCCTTTAAACATTTTTGACAATCACTTGCTTTTCCTATGCAGCATTCTTGATTATGATAAAGCATATTAATTGTTGGACATAGACAATAATAGTCATGCATTGAAAATAACAGTGGTATATTCAATCGTTTACAAACATCTGAAACATCAAAATAATGTCCAAGCAAGTGATGAACATGAACTAAAGATATAGATAAGGATTTGATAATGCTTTCCAAAAGTTTTGCATAATTGCTATTATAGAAAGCAATCCCTCTTGAATCATAAGGAAATGAAAAACAAATTTCATTTTCATCGGTTTCAAAATAAGAATTAATCTTATAAGAGCCGTCGAAAGGATGCAAAACATGAACATTATAGATCTTTCTCAATCCCGTAATTAAATCTTTACAATGCAAAGTAGTTCCACCTACATTATTCTGCAGATCAGACCAGTCATGAATCAAAAACAAAATATTTTTTCTATTAAACATTCCAATGTTATAATCGATATTTTTACAAACATGCTGAATTGGAAATTTTGCACACCATCTATCAATTTCGTATGTCCATTTGGGATACATTTTTTTGAGGATTTTAGAATTTTCTTTTCTTAGATCATTTTTCTGACCTGCAAAAGATTGACTTTCTTTATGATATACGATGACATTATCACACAAAAGATGCTTAAAACCATGCTCCAAACACCTGAAAGAAAAATCGTTTTCTTCACCGTATCCCTTTCCAAAATGCTCTTCATCAAAATAACCAACAACATCTAAAGCATGTCTTCTGATAAACATACAAAAACCATGTGCGGTTGGCAGCATTGGATACTCTTTATAAGAACATTTTTCAATAAGATTACTATATTCTTCAAAAGACATATTGCTTGGCAAATCATTCATCTGCAATCCTTTTGGAACGGAAGCTAAAGTCGCATTATTCGATAATGCTGTAACCGTAGCTACATCAGGTGCACTGTAAGCACATTTAATTATATTTTCCAGCCAATTTTTTGATACTTCAGTATCACTATTTAACAATAATACATCATTTTCAGAATATTTCATTCCTTTGTTAACCGTTTTAACAAAGCCCATATTGGTTTTATTTTCTAAAACAATAATTCTTAAATCAGGATTGTCTCGCTTAAAGCTATTTAGCAGTGGCAGTATCTTATTATCTGGACTGCAATCATCAATTAGAATTAAAGAATGATAAGTAAGATCTGTATTCATTATGATGGATTCAATGCATTTTTTCACATAATCAAATGCATTGTATACAGGGATGATAATATCACAGTTTTTCATATAAAATCCTCTCTTTATAATACTTCCGCAAATCCCTTTTCGAGCTTTCTAAAAATCAAATATCCAATTATCACTAAAATTACAGCAACTACTGCAACATACGCAATACTTGAAAAAGAAGGAATACAGTGATTAAGGAATACATCACGATAGATCCTCATAAAATGAGTAAAAGGGTTAAGTTTCACTATAATAATTAAAAATGCAGGAGCACCTGAATCAATAATCTGTGCTTCAGGATAAAGAATCGGAGTGCCATAAAACAGCATATTGATAAAGAAATTAATAATATATTCAGTGTCCTGTATATACGCATTTATCGCTGTTAAAGCCATCACAATTCCTAAAGTAAAAAGAAATTGAATAAAGCCAACCAAAGGAACAAAAATAAGATGCCATGAAATACCTAAACCACCAAACAAACAGAAAATAACGATGATAATACAAGAAATAAAGAAATTGATTAAACCACTGAAACTGACAGATAAAGGCAGAATTTCTCTTGGAAAATAAACTTTTTTCAAAATTCCGGCATTATTTTTTATCGTTCCAACTCCTTGTACAAGAGTAGTTGTAAAAAAAGTCCATGGAATGATTCCTGTAATCAGAAACTGCAAATAATGAGGCATTGAAGAACGCATGATAAATGGAAAAACAATAGCATAAACCAACACCATTAATAAAGGATTGATAAACGACCATAAAACACCCAAAAACGATCCTTTATACTTCCCTCTTATTTCTTTCTTAATACTAGTTTTTAAAAGTTCTCTATAACTGTATATTTCTTTTAAACGTGTTATCATAAAGCTTACCTCTCACAATTAAAATGAACAGATTTTTCTTTAATAATTTGACCATGTTCATCCATAGACTGTACTTTAAGTTCATGTTTTCCTGGTATTAATGCACTTTCATTTACAGCAAATTTCCATCCAGGCTGTGGATTTGCAGCATAGCCGCCAAACTGATCACCTAATAAAGTTGTCACATCATCTCTTTCAACTCTTATTGCATCACCAAGATAACTGTCATCCAGATAAACTTTAACAATTGATTCATCAGTTTCACTTAATTCCCAGCCATAAAACAAATGTGATAACGAATTTAATAATATGGTTTGATTTTCTTGAGGACAATCAATGGTAATATCCCCGAAATATTTATCTTTTTTGATGACCAAACCTTTACTTTTTTTGTGATCTTCAACAATTCTATCAAGATAATGACGGATTACTGTTTCGCTGTCACCATCTTCTTTTAAATGTCCTTTATATATCCAAACAGATCTTGGACATAGTTTTTTTACTACGTCTAAACTATGCGAAACAATAACAATAGTCTTGTCACTATCACGAAGTTCTTCAAGCTTTTTAAAACATTTTTCTTGAAAATACTGATCTCCAACTCCTAAGATTTCATCAATTAAGAGTATTTCAGCATCCACATTAATAGCAACCGAAAAAGCCAGCCTCATATACATTCCTGATGAATATGTACGTACCGGATTGTCGATAAATTCTCCAAGTTCTGCAAAATCAATAATACTGTCAATACGATTATCAATTTCACTTTTTGTTAAACCAAATATGGAAGCATTAAAATAAATATTTTCTCTCCCTGTAAAATCCGGATGAAAACCAGCACCTAATTCGAGAAGAGAAGTTAGTTTTCCATTTGTTTCAATTTTCCCCTTATTTGGATAAAGAATTTTTGTCATCAATTTCAAAAGAGTTGATTTTCCACTACCATTAGTTCCAATTAAAGCAACTGATTCACCTTTTTTTATTTCCAAATTGATATCCTGCAATACTTGGTGATATTCAGGTTTTTCATGATTAAAGAAAACAATTCTTTCTTTTAATGTATTAGGACGATCAAACATTAATTTGAATCTTTTTGACATATTCGTAACTTCAATTGCATTTTCCATATTTCTCATAGTCATGTCTCCTCATTGATAAATACAACTATACGTGATTATAACACACTTTTAATCTTCCACCAATATCTTAAAAGTTTAATTTTAGATAAACAATGCTAGCTAAAAATGTATTAAAATGAATTAAGTATTGATTTTTAAAAGATTTTTTCATTAGGTATTGATTCTTTTTATAATCAGGAAAGTGAATTTTAACTTCTTCAATAGCCTTTTGAACAGCTTTATTGTACTCTTTTTTATCATATTTTGCTGCTGTCTTAATAAAAGTCGCAAAAAGATAGCGGACATAACAATACTCTAATTCATCATGATACTTTTCATAAAGGTTTTTTTGTTTGTAATCATTCACTATTCCATTCCAATTATCAATATAATGATAAATTCTTAAATCAACTGTTGATGTTATAGAGCCTTTACGGATTAAATAATTGTAGAAGTGTTCATGAACAACACCAATACGATTCAAATATGGTAACATTCGATATCCCATCTCAACATCTTCAAACCAAATACCTTCTTTGAATTGAACAACATCAAAAATCCACCTTTTATACAATTTGTTCCATGCCGAAGGATAATAATCAACCATATGCTTTTTGATATCATCTTTAGAAAATAAATCTTCAGATAAATGACATGTATATGGTAGAATTGAATCATCGTGGATTTCATTAAAATCACACATCACCAAATCAAAATCTTTTGAAATAGCTTTATTATACATAACCTCTATCATTTTCTCTTCAATGTAATCATCTGAATCTACAAAGCCAATATATTCACCTTGTGATATTTTTACACCTAAATTGCGTGCACTACTTAAACCACCATTTGTTTTTTGAATAACTTTAATATTATGATATTGATGAGCATACTCTTGAATAATTTCATTAGATGAGTCTGTGGATCCATCATTGACAACGATAATTTCCATATCTTTAAACGATTGATTAACTAAAGAATCTAAACATTTCCTCAAATATTTCTCTACATTATAAACAGGTACAATCATACTGACTTTGATCATAATATTACCTCTTCATCAAACAGTTTTTCTATTTTATCCAATAAAACATCATTATTATACTCAAATCCTATTAAATTTTTGCGATAGATTTCAATTCTTTTTGGATCAATAATGATTTCTTTTAAAGCTTCATAAATTGCATCCTCTTGATTATCACATATCATTCCATATCGATTATCGGAAAGAGCCATTAGTGATGCACTTGTTTGAGTAGATAAAACTGGAACTCCTAAAATAAAAGCCTCAGAAATAACTGTTCCAAATGCCTCTGAATATGAAGGCAATAAAAGCATAGAATACTGTTTTAACTCAGCATAAGGATTATCAATATTTCCTTTCATCATTATCAATTCTTCAAGATGTTCATTTACTACTCTTTGTTTTAGATGTTCAAATAAAGGGCCATCACCAAATATAGTAAAATCAACGTTATTTGCTAAATCTTCATAGAGTAGCCTTTTTACAACATCAAACAAGCGATCATATCCTTTTACCGGATGACATCTTCCAATTAAGACAATATGCAACTTATTTGGTTTAATTGGATATACTGCCTCTTTTTTACTCAAATCTAAAATACGTTGTACATCCATTACAATAGGAATCACTTGAGTTTTATTCTCTAAATGATAAATCTCGTTAAATTCTTTTACTACATTGTCAGAAACACCTACAATCATTTGAAATTCTTTTAATATCTTTTGAAATAATTGAGGATATTTTTCATTTGGGTTAAAAGTTTTATAGGAACAATGCAACCAGTGAATCTTCTTTTTTGTTTTCCCGCATGCTGTAAACAAAGCACAAAATCCATCTTTATAAGCAATTTCAACATCGTATTCTTTGCAAAGAATTTGATTTCTTTGTTTCTTTAATGTATGTAATATCCATCCCGTTTTTAAGCCAACAACAATTCTAACTTTTTTCATTAATAATGAAATACTCTTTTGTTCTAATACTTCTTTCATTGTTAAATCTATTGCGTCAAAATAATCTGTGCCAAAAATCAAATGCGTATTTTCTGGTAAGTTTTCAAGCATATGACCATGATTATGCAAAACAAGAATATCAATATTATATTTATTTGAATTCAACAAATGAACAAGATCGTTCAAAACAACTGATACACCGCCCATTTTTCTTTCATCAACAACAAACAATAGTTCTTTTTTCATGTTATTTCCTACCTAACAAAATACTTAGCAAAGAATACTTTTTTCCATAAAACAGCTTACAAACAATTTTATACTTAATACTTTTCTTTCTATAATACTCATTTTTATCCCAGTCAGGAAATTCTTCTTTCATAATTAAACAGATTTTTTCAAGTTGATCATATTTTCGAAATTGAAAAAAACGAAGTGAAGCAGCATGCAAAAGATGATCAATATATAAAAACTCAAGTTCTTTTTTTATCATAATTCCTGTTTTTTCTGATGATACTTTCAACATTTCTATACTTGCGAAAATATCTTCCAATTTTTTATTATAACTAACTTGATTCATGGTCGATCCTTCATGAAGAATATAGTCATATAAAGCTTTGTCAAGATAAGAAATCTTTTTTGTATATAATCCAACAACCGGCATCACTGCTAAATCTTCATAATATCGTAATTTTGGAAAAAAAAGCTGATGATCCAAAAGAATCGATTTTCGTATTAGTTTTCGCCATGGACTGGTGTTATGTAAGAAATAATTTTTCTTTTCATCAACAATAAAAGTGTTTTTATTATCTAGAAAACCAATTATATTTGAATCTCTATAGACATTAGCATTGCACCATACTATATCTGCATTTTCTTTCAATTGCAATGAATACAGTTCCTCTAAATAATGAACACTTATGCGATCATCAATGTCGACGAAACAAATAAATTCTCCTTTTGCTAATTGAAGGCCACGATTTCGAGCTTGTGCTTGACCAAGATTTTGCTGATGAATAATTGTTACATTATCTTGATGTACATTATCTAAAACATCTTTTGTATGATCAGTTGAACCATCATTAATAAAAATGACTTCATAATCTTTATAAGACTGATTTAATAGATTTGTCATATTGTCAAATATAACTTGTTCGCAATTATAAACAGGTACAATGACACTAATTTTTACCGTAGCATTCTCCTTAAATATAATCTTTTAGACTTTCAAGATCTTCATGATACATTTTTTCCAGCATATCTAACGTTTCCAAATGTTTCATGTAGACAAAACGTCGCTTTTTATAATCCTTCCCATTAATAGAAGAAGTAGCTGCTTGCTCTAAATGAAGAATTTTTAATTCTGGATCATAAACACTTTTCATATGATGACGTATGAGTCGTACGAACAAAATATCTTCTTCACCATAAAAATCAGTACGAACTTCTAAACCATCAAATGCTTGTATATAGATATTTGAAAAAATCAAACAACATCCATGCAAACGAACATTTTCCATATATGCATCACGTTTTATTTCTTCTCTGAAATAATGACGTATTTTATTCCAGTGAATTAGTTTTCCAATATATTTATAAAGAAACAAATGAATTGATTCAATAAAAAAACGATTTTTGAGTAATTGTTTGTAAATTCTTTTTCTATCCTGATTTAATTCATCTAGTTTTAGAATGGTTTTAGGATAACTGCATACAGATCCATCAGCTAAATAGATTTCTGGTCCCAAAACAGCAAACTGACTATGTTCAAATTCTTTTTCAATAATTGAATAAAAATTATCCTGGATAATTTCAGTATCATTATTCATCATGCAAATAAAATCACAGCCTAATTTTTTCGCATATTCAAAACCAATATTGTTTCCTTTCGAAAAACCTTCATTTCTCTCATTAAGGATGACTGTGATCTTATTACAATTCCGATATTTTTTTTCAAGTATTTCTCCACTATGATTTGGTGAGGCATTATCAACAACAATAATATGATAATTATCTGTATCAATTTTCGATTGAATAGAGTTGATACAACGAAGTGTTTCATCAATCACCTGATAATGAAGAATCAAAAAACAAATTTTATATTTCATAGTAACCTCATTCTTATTTTAACATAGTTTTTCATTTTTATCTTTCAAATTTAAAAGCAGATACTGCAGATCTGCTTATTTTTCAATCATTTCTTCAATTAAACGACAAAAACTTAATTGATTTGAATGATATTCATTTGGTTGAAAGTCATTTACTTTATTAACAGCATTCTCAAGTTCATCCACATCCAAACAGCCTAAAATCAATCCTAAATCAGAAAACTTTTTGGTAATTTCAACCTGATGATCATTTTCATGTTCTTTAAACTGTGCACGTCTGGCAACCGCAATTATTTTTTTATGATGTGACAAGCCATTCATAATCGTTCCTACACCGGCATGAGTGATCATATAGCTGCATGATTCAACATACTTATTGATCTCATCCATTTCCTTAAAATCAAAGATTTCCATATGTTTGCTGGTATAAACAGTCTTCCCTGCTTGAACGATAACTTCTTCATCAATGACTTTTTTTTCGATCAGTTCATCAATTTTGATCAACAGACGTTCAAATGTTTTATCTTGAGTACCTAACGTTACAAAAATCATTAGAAAATCCAACCTCCATAAACTGCATTCGGATAAAGCTCTTTCATGCTTTCCCATTGAACAACAAATTGATCAGCTATGGGATAAACCAATTTCCCCGCAAGACTTTTCGTGTAGATATTGGCAAAGGTTTCAATATAGATAACCTTCTTTTTGAAAAAATGCGCAATATAACACATGGGTACAGCTGTATGAGATCCTGTTGATATCACAACATCCGGTTTTAATTTTAAAAACAAATAAAGGCTTTTTAAACAGTTGTACGGAAAAACAAAAAGATATTTCCACATTTCATGCTTGGTCGCATAAACCAGATAGCTGACATTTTCATAATCTTTTTTCAGAAATAACGTTGATGGTGTTTTTTCTGTCACAAAACAAGTTTTATATTTTGAAAAGAGTGGTTTCAGCTGTAAAAGTTCATTTAGATGACCTCCCATACTTGAAATAAACATAACTCTTTTCATATCTTAATAACCTGCCAGTTTTAAAATACCGTTTTCTACTTCAAGAACTCTTTCGCTTGCTGTATAGTTATCACCATAAATCTGTTGATGAAGAAGTTCAACTTCACCGCTGAAATCCTTTAAAACGTATTGAGGTCCATATCCATAAAGCGTCAGAGAAGTTAGAATTGAATCATAACCATTTTGTGGGAACTGATATTGCTGAATATTACGTAAATCTAAACTGAACATACTTGTTATATATGATTTAATGTTGTTGTTAGAAATATTTGTTTCAAGATAAGGCAATACTTCATTGATCGTAGCCAGCATTGATAAAGGTGAGTTATCAGCAAACTTTTGCACCACAGCATTGATTACGCGAGTTTGACGAGCCATGCGTTGATAATCACTGTCAACACTTCGAATTCTTGAAAAAGATAATGTTTGTTCTCCATTCAAATGGTATGTGCCGGCACCGCCAAGACCCAGTACACCTGCTTCAACACCGCTTAACTGTATGTCAACACCACCTAAAATATCAACAATTTCTTTAACTGAATCAAAACTGAAAAGAACATATTTGGTAACATTCAGATCAAAATTGTAATTTACTGCAGAAATAGTCCCTTTCACACCATTTCGCCAATAGGCATGATTGAGTTTTTCATAACGATTGTTTTCAGGCTGCCATACAATATTATCTCTTTGAAGCGAAGTAATAATGATTTTACCGGTATCATAATTAAGAGATATCAGTTTCATCACATCTGTTCTTGCTCCGCTTCCTTCATCGGCATCGATACCAAGAAGTAAGATATTATCAACATTTTGATTAACTTCAGCCTGTGAAACTTCACCTTCTTGAAATGGTTCTGTCTGTTTCATACGATTTAAAAGAGAATCCGCATATAGATTAAAGCCAGCAACAAGCGCTAATATTACCACTAGTATGACACTTAAAATGATCACCAGTTTTTTCTTTTTTTTGATTGACATATTCATTCAAAAACCTCCTTCTTGAATTTTATAACTGAGGAAAAAATTCCCTTATTACTATAACACATTTTAATTAAAAAATAAATCGAATCTAAGTCCCCCTTTACATTTCTATCAATCAGCGTTAAAATGAAGATGCATAAAATAGAACTTCAGGGTTGAGTGAAATTCTCTACTGGCGGTATACTCCGCGAACCGTAATGGCCGAATCGGTGAAACTCCGATAGCAACAGTTAAAGTCTGGATGGAAGAAGGATCTTTTTGTTATCATCTCCCAAATAACAAAGCGTACCTCGAAGCTATATTTTAGGCACGCTTTCTTTGTTTTAGGAGGGACGAAAATGAGTACAAAGAAAATAACCACTTTAGGTGTATTATGTGCAATGGCAATCATCATTAATGTGGCCATTCATTTTCCGATGGTACCAGCAGTATCATGGTTAAATTATGATCCAAAGGATATCATCATTGTCATTGGGGGCTTTATTTATGCACCAATGTCCTCATTATTTATTAGTGCCATCTGTTCAGTATTAGAATTGATGTATCGCGGTGGAACCATTTTAGATGTTGTGATGAATATGATTGCAACTTGTTCATTTGCCTGTACAGCTGCTTATATTTATAAAATAATGCATAACAAAATGGGTGCTTTAGTTGGATTGATTAATGGAGTTGTTTTAACAACAGTTGTGATGGTCATTTGGAATTTGATCGTAACACCTTTCTATTTTGGTATACCAAGAGAATCTGTCAGAGCTCTTTTGCTTCCGGGAATCATCCCTTTCAATCTTTTGAAATCAGGATTAAACGCTGCCATTACTTTGATGCTGTATAAACCTATTGTGAATATCCTACGACGCAGCAATTTCATTGAAAAAAAGGACGCAAAACAAAAAAGTTATGGTATGATGATTTTAGGTGGATTTATCGCGCTTACAATCATTTGTATTTTAATGATTTTATAGGAGGAAAAAAGAATGGAATTCGTACAAGCAAAAGAAATCATGGATAAGAAATTAGGCGATTGGAAAATCATGGCACTAGCCAGCTGTGTGGACAATTACCCAATGGTAAGAAATGTCAGCTGTGTTTTCTACAATGATAAAATCTATTTCAAAACGGATAAAAACTTCCGAAAAACACAACAGCTTTATCAAAATCCTCGAGTTGCCATGTGCTTCAACGGTGTTCAAGTTGAAGGTGAAGCTTTAGTCAAAGGTCTTGTCGTTGATGAGCCAGGAAGAGTTTTTGAAAAGAAATACAAAGAATTTTTATGGCAAAGCTATAATGCCTATTCCCATGTTGACAGTGAAATATTAATCGAAGTAACACCAAAATTTGTGGAGATCTGGGATGAGGATGAAAATCGTAATGCCTTCCAATTATTTATTGACTTTGATACTCAAGAAGTGACATATAAACCTTATGACTAAAGAAGGTGACATCATGCGTGCTGCAATTATTTTAGATGAAGGTTTTGAAGAACTCGAAGCAATGGGACCGATTGCCCTATTAAGAAGAGCTGGAATCGAAATTGACATGATTGGTGTAACAAATCATCAAGTAACAGGAAGATTTCAAGTGACCTATTCCCCTGTGTGTCAACTCGATGAGTATGATTTTTCAAAAGCTGATTGTTTGATCTTACCCGGTGGTCCTCATTATGCGAAATTAGAAAGCAATCCAAGGATCATTGAATTGATTCATGAATTTGCCAATCAAAAAATATTGGCTGCTATTTGTGCATCCCCTACGATTCTTGGACATCAGGGACTATTAAAAGGCAAACGCTATACTTGCTTTGAAGAAATGAATGAAGACTTTGGCGGCGAATATGTTTATGCATATGCTGTTACAGATGGTAATATCATCACAGGTATCAGTGCTGCTGCCAGTATAGAAAAACTCTGCGGCAAAGAACATGCTAATAAAATAAAAAAGTCGATTTATTACGATGCTGCTCACTAAAACATCCAAATGGATGTTTTTTTATAAAGAGAACAGCTTTATAAGGATTTAAATTCATTTCATCTTTCACGTATTCCTTAAAAAAAATCAGATCGAAATATTGATCTGTTTTTTCTTATAATACTATTCTTTTACTCATTTATTATGATTCATTTGTAAAGGTTAATTGATTTTTTTGTAATTGCTGTGAAATATTCATCATATGATCAGATACTCTTTCCAAATCTGTCATGATCTGTGAATAGATTACACAATCAGAAGCATCAACAAGTCCTTCTTTTAAACGATTGATTTGATTTTGACGATATTTCGCTGTCCATACATCCATCTGATCTTCAATTTCTTCGATTTTATTAAAATCTGTTTCACTGATTTCTTCTGATAAAATGATGTCATAATCTGTTTTGATAAGATTTTTTAATTGCATAAGTTCATTTTTTACTAGCTCTGGTTTTTTAATACGATTTTTTTCTGTAAGAGAATGATCAACAATATTCATTGCATGATCCCCAATGCGTTCAATATCACTGAAACATTGATAAATTGAATTACAGGTATCACTTTCCTGCTGATTCATATTTAAAAGAGAAACCTTTGACATATAGTCAGCCATTTCATGATTCATATAGTTAATGCTGTCTTCTCTTTGTTTTACTCTGGTTTGAGCTAATGGCATTGGAACCGATAAAGAATCAATAGCTTCAAAAAGATTTTTCTGTGATAATTCCAGCATCATTTTTGCTTCTTTTTTCATACTGGATATGGCAATAGGAACACTTCCAATATTATTGATATCTACAAAATTTAAAGGTATGACGGATTTCTCTGCAAAAAGTTCAGATTCTGTAATCGGCATAATCTTTTCTGATAACTCAGCTAATTGACCGCCAAATGGCAATAAAAGCAGGGTTGTTGCCAGATTAAATATGGTATGTGAGTTGGCAATCTGAGCAGCTGGATTTGAGGTGAT
>CAMEIZ010000027.1 GCA_945919165.1 uncultured Traorella sp. | reverse complement strand
TGAAAAGATGTAAGATTTTAAACCTGATTAAAAGAATCAGGTTTTTTTCATATATGTATAACTGTGATAATTCTTGATTTGCAGTGCGTTTTTATAAGTGTTATAATAATGACTAGAAAAAAGGACTATCAATATGAACAATTATGCTACTATTCAGGACCAGTTCTGTTCAAGCTATGACAAACGTAAGCTTTGTAGTTTTGACATTGAATTTGTTGACAGACCGACACGTCCTCTGCTTCACCAGACTTCGCGTTTTTTGTATTTTCAAAAAGGAAAAGGAAATATCAAGATTGATGGAATTGACTATGTCATTGTACCTGATACTTTTATTGCCATCCTGCCATGGGAAACCACAGTGATTGATGTTGTGGATGAACCTTTACAGTTTATTAAATGTGTTTATAATTCCGACTTTGTTTCTCAGTCCATGAAATCTACATATAATACAAGTAATGAACTGCTGAATGTCTTAACACCAATAGGCAACTCACCTGTTATCTATTGTACAAAGGAAGAAGCAAAGATTATTTTAGGTATCTTCAATGAAATCAAAAATGAAACAGGTGTAGAATCGATTCATGATGTTTTAGAAGAAAAAGAACTCAGCAAAATCTATGTCACAAATAAACTTTGTGAACTGCTGATTCATTTTAAGCGTTTTATTACCAAGAAAAAATGTGTACAAAATGATGGCAATAGCATTGAACTTGATCAGCGCAGTTCTATATTCAAATACATGTATTCCCATTTAAATGAAAAACAGACACTGACTAAAATCAGCAGTGTATTCTTTATGAGTGAATCGGCCATCAGTAAATATATCATGGATGTAACCGGTTATTCATTTGGAGATCTGCTTAATGAAATGCGTATTGTAAAAGCTATTGATCTTTTGACTTATACCGATTTGACGCTAAGTGAAATTGCCGAATTAACCGGTTTCAGTGATGCCTCTCATATTTCCAAGGTTTTTAATGAACGTGTTGGTACAACGCCAAAGGTTTATCAGAATATTTATCGTAATACACACGAAATTTTTGGAGAAAAAGAAAAGAGTATCAGTTATGAAATTATAACTTTCATGTATGAAAATTATATGGAAGATTTGAAGATTGGCGATGTTGCCAATAAATTTAACATTAGTGTAGTAGAACTGAATCGTATTCTTTTATTTCAGGTTGAAAAGAATTTTGAAGATATGCTGAATTTTTTACGTATAAATAAAGCCTGTGAAATGCTATTAAACAGTGATGACGCGATTACTGATATCGGTGTTCAGGTTGGCTATAATACAGTTAAAACATTTAATCGCAATTTTATGAAACTTAAGAATATGACACCAGGTAATTTTAGAAAAACAGTGCTTTTCCAAAAGGGCAGTGAAACAATTCTGGTGGAAAAGCTGCACAAAGAAAAAGAATAATTTTCATTTTATTGAAATTTCTTTCATTTTCTTCTTGACTTCTTTTTCAAATCATATATAATGAACTCATCGAGGATCAGGAAAAGTAGGCTGTCTTCATCCTATAGCGAGTCTGAACAGAGTGGAAGTCAGACAGGAATGAAACTTCACGAACGCCCCTGGGAGATTCTGATTGAAGCAACAGTAGGTCAGGACGCAGATTCAGCGTTATGAATTGAGGTGGCTGTTTTTTTGGCAGCAATTAGAGTGGTACCGCGATTTTTTATCGTCTCTATATGAGACGATTTTTTTTATTTAAGGAGGAAAAGAAAATGTTAAAAGAAGTTTTTCACAATTTAGGATGGTTTCATGTTTATGACTGTGGTAATGGTACAATTGCTATCAGTGAGAATTACAAGGATACTAAGACAACCTCTTATTTAATTTCAGGAGATAATCAAAGTATTCTTTTAGATACCGGATGTGGAATCGGGCGTATGAAAAAACTCATTTTTACACTGACAAGTACGGTTCCAACTGTATTTAATTCACATGCATGTGCATATCATTCCGGTGCCAATAAAAAATTTGAGCTCGTGCATATTCTTAATGAAGCTCATGGAATTGATACCCTGACACACGGTGTACAGGATGATTGGATTGATAATCAGGAAAAACTGACTGAATTTGAAGCTGGTTTTATGCCGGAAATGTTTTCAACTGTATCAAATGGAAGTAAATATGCTTTAGGTGGTAAAGTCATTGAAATTGTTGCAAATGACAAAACAAAAGTCAATGGATGTATGATGGCAGATCATGAGAATAAATCTCTGTTCTGTGGTGATATTTTTGATGAAGCTTGTATTAATGCTTTAAACGAAAACGAAAAGCAAAAATATCTGCAAGGCTTAAAAGAAATTATTAATCAGTTCAAAGATTATACCTGGTATTTCTCTACAGGTGACATCACAGGTGATGACAAAAAAGAAGCTTTATTAAAAAAATACGCGTAGTTCTTGAAAAAGTTCATATTCAAAAATATAATTGAATCATGAATAAATGCAAAGAACCCAGACTTTCCTATTTAGAAATCAAAACAAAAATCGATGATGAATGGATTGCAAGTGAATATTCAAATATGGATATTCACATTCAAAAAGATGATATAAAACTGGATGAATGTCTGTTTCATCATGTAACCTTTCAAAAAAGTCATTTCTGTCAATGTGATTTCATGGATGTCATATTTGAAAATTGTGACTGTTCAGGTATGGATTTCTCCAATAGTCTTTTCCATCGGGTTTTATTTAAAAACTGTCGTATGATTGGCTGTGATTTCATTGATACGGATTTATCAGATGTGCAGTTAATTGGCAACCAGATGTCATTATGTAATTTTTCAGGGAGTCGAATCAAAAACAGCAAAATCATACAAAGCAATCTTTGTGAATCGCGTTTTGTAGATACGAAAATTCAAGACAGTGAAATAGATGAATGCTGCTTCACTCAGGCTGAATTCATTCATACACCATTAAAAGATCTGGACTTCAGTACCAGCGATCTAAATGGTATTACACTGACTTCAGATTGTATACCGGGTATCATGGTCAATGCCTTTCAGGCAATTGAATTATCCAAACTTTTGGGAATTGTTATTAAAGAGTAAAAAGATGAGATTTCATGCTATCCATGAAACCTCATCTTTTCTTAATCTGTAACATCATCAAAACGTTTGCTTTTAAAAATCATCAGTCCGGCAATAGCCGCAAAAATCAATGTCACAACAAAAATCATATTTGAACCCGCCAACTGATAGATCCAGCCATACAATTGTGAAAGCACTGCGTAGCCGATAACCGTAAAACCTCCATATAGTGTCATTGCTGTTGCCAGCATATACTCAGGAACTTTTTTATGAATAAAGGAAAAAACACCCACACTCCCTACTCCTATCATAATCCCATGAACACAGCTGACAAGCAGAATTACAGCTAAATTCGTACTCAACGCATAAACACCACAACGAAGCATTTGAGTGAAGCAAGCCAGTAAGTATACTTTTCTGATTCCATATTTATGAATAAATCGATGAATCTGCATGACAATGAAAACCTCAGGAAGAACCATGGCAAAAGTACTGAGTCCTATCGATGAATCATCTAAATGAAGCGTCATAATCAAATGATTGCCCAAATAACTCACGGTTGTATCCATGACCATAACAGTAAAAAAACTAATTGCCAATACAAATAAATAATCATGATTTCTTATCAGCTCTTTCATATTGCTGATAAAATCATGTTTTTTCTTTTCTGCTTCAAAATGAGGATTTGGTACTGTTGTTAACAAAGCCACTGTTAAAACGCTGATAATTAATAATACCTGCATATAAGGGCCTTGAAGATGCAAAAACTGAAACAAGAGATTAGCTATTACAAAACTTCCAATTAAATAACCAAGACTGCCCATCGAACGAACCATGGAGTATTCTTTCCGATACTCTTTGCAGAATTGCATACTGAAACCATCAAACAGATTTCCTATATTGCTTCTAAAGATATTCATAAAAAGGCTTAAAATAAAAATCCATATGAATAGTGTCTGCTTCTGCCAGATGATTCCTGTAAGAGCTGTTGCCATCATTAAAACAGAAATCATTGTTTTATAACGATGTGTTTTATCCGTGATATTTCCCCAAAGAGGTGAAAAAACCATTGCAGCAATATATCCGCATGAATTAATTAAACCAATCTGGGATCCATTTAATCCCACACGTTCATAGTAAACGTTCAGATATGGCGAATAGACACCTAAAGTTATATAATACAGCAAATAACAAATACACAATATGATGAAGCCCCGATTCTTTTTCATATCCTTCGCCTCCAACTGCTATATTTTACACGATTCATTTGAACATTTCTATTTTTTTATTGATTTGATCGATTAAAAATTTTCTAAATATTAAGCAATTGCTTGATAAAGCTTAAAAAACTTAAAATAGGAAACCTGGCATATGCTGTCAATATGCTATAATACGGTTAGCTGGAGGAAATTGATATGAGTGAACAATTTATCAACTTAACAAATGAAAACATCGATCAGGAACACTTATGTTGTGCAATTTCTGATAAAAAACATCAAACGGGAGTAGCTGTAAAAAAACAATGGTTAAAAGAGAGAATGACAGAAGGCCATGTTTTCCGCAAACTTGATGAAAAAGGTAAAGTATTCATAGAATATGCACCTTTGGAAACAGCCTGGGTGCCTATTCATGGAGATCAATATCTATATATTTATTGTCTTTGGGTTGCCGGCTCTTTTAAAGGAAAAGGATATGCAAAATCTCTTCTCGAATATTGTATCAAAGATGCAAAAGAAAAAGGAAAAGAAGGGGTTTGCGTTCTTAGTTCAAAAAAGAAAAAGCCTTTTCTGTCTGACAAAAAGTTTTTTCAAAAATATGGATTTGAAGTAGTTGACACAGCAGGAAATGACTATGAGCTATTAGCTCTGTCCTTTCATGGAATAAAGCCCTACTTTGCTGAAAATGCAAAGATAATGAAAATCGACAGCGAAGAGATGACAATTTACTATGGTTTACAATGTCCTTATATTCCAAACTGCATTGAACAGGTACAAGAATACTGCAATCAAAACCATATACCTCTCAATTTGATTGCTGTAGACTCCTTAGAAAAAGCAAAAAATCTTCCTTGCATATTGAATAATTGGGCTGTCTTTTATCAAGGAACTTATGTAACCAATCATCTTTTAAATGAAACCTATTTAAAAAAGAAATTCCAATTATAATTTTAAAAAAAGAAAAACGCACAATAACGCAAAAATAGAAATATATGCGTTAATGTTGCGTTTTTTTCATTTCTCATCAAAACTGAAGATTTATCAAATCATTCAGATTTATTCGTTAATTTGATTTTTATCAACAACAGAAACACTGCAGCCGGCGTCTTGTATCGTATCTATCAATTTTGACTGATAATTCTCATATTTGACAGAATCCACGATTTCAAACTCAAAAACAGGATATTCACTTAAACAGTCATATAAAGCATCTAAATTACATCCATAATAGTCAGGAAAATCACATTCATATTTTAGCCACAGATGAAATTCTTTGATGTTATCAAAAGCATCTAAATTAATCACAATTTTATTCATCATTTAAATCCTCAAAACTTTCATAATGATCCTCAGTATAATAGATTAGCCCATCATTTGAAAACACAATTCGTTTTTCATTTCGATAGCCGCCTTCATAATCAATATCACACTCATAATAAACTCGTCCATCACTTTCAGGCAAAATTCCTTCACGATTTCCAAATATATCACCACCAATTGACATACCCTCTGCCACTTTCCACAAATTTCCTTCTTTACTATTCCAGCCAAGCTGAATAGCCTGGTCTTTCGTAATATAATTCTCTGGAAGTTGGCCATAGGTCTGAATATATAAGGCAACCTCTTCTTTTGAGGAATACCATCCATCTTTCTCGATGACACTTTCTTTTTTAGAACAGCCACCTGTGAACAACAAAAGAAAAGCAAAGCTGATGATGATCCATTTTTTCAAATACTTTTTCATCTTATTATCTCCTTTAGATCAATTAAAATGATATATTTCAACTATATCACATCTTTTCTTTTTTTCATATAGCTGCCCTTTTGATTTCATTTACATTTTTTTCACAGTCAAATCACTTTTTCATTATTTGGGTATCCTATAAAATGAAGGCAGAAAGGAGTAGGTAATGAACATTGTAAAACGAAACCAGAAATTACAGAAATATGATGATGAAAAAATAAGAAAAGCGATTCAAAAAGCTTTTCAAAGTACTCAAAATGAAATATCAATCAATCATTTAGATGCAATTTGCAAGAAAATCAAAGATACTGTTGAAGAACATCTTCATTCAAATAAAATTACCAGTGTTGAGGAAATCCAAGACATGGTTGAAGAAAGTCTGATGGAATATCATTATTTTCAAGAGGCAAGAGCTTATATTATATACAAAGAGAAACGAAAAGAAAAACGTGAGTTAATCAACCAGTTTTCAAAGCTTTTTCCTAATGAGAAGCTGTTAAAGCTTATCAAACAACTTCTAAATGAATTTGATGAAGATTTTCAGCCCTTATTTGTCAAAGCACAATCATATGCGAAAATGGACATGAATTTGGACAGCATATTGGATATTTTGATTCGATGCAGTGTGGAACTGATCCGTCCTGAATCACCAAAATGGGAAATGATTGCTGCCCGCTTTCTTTTGATGAAAATTGATCTTGAAATCAGTGAACAGGAAAAAATTCATCAGATCAACAGCTTTTATGGTAAGCTTTTATATCTGACTGAGATGAAATATTATGGTGCTTATATTCTTGAAAACTATTCAAAAGAAGAAGTTGATGAGTTGGAACAAACATTTCAGTTCAAAAATGATGAATTATTTACATATAGCTCTCTTTTATTGCTTCATAAACGTTATCTGATTCATTCTCATGATCATAAAACACTTGAAAGACCACAGGAAATGATGATGGGGATTGCTATGCATCTTGCCATTCCTGAAAAAGAACATAAGGTAATATGGGCAAAACAATTTTATGAAGTTTTATCATCATTAAAAGTTACAATGGCGACGCCAACCATGTCCAATGCCCGTAAACCATATCATCAGCTTTCCAGCTGTTTCATTGATACCGTTGAAGACTCATTAGATGGCATTTATAAAAGCTTGGATAATTTTGCCAAAGTGAGTAAGCTGGGTGGAGGAATGGGCATGTATTTTGGTAAGGTTAGAGCTAATGGCAGTGATATTTTAGGATTTAAGGGCGCTGCGGGAGGTGTTATTCCCTGGATCAAGCTTGTCAACGATACAGCCGTAGCGGTTGATCAGTTGGGAGTTAGAAGTGGTGCAGTGGCAGTTTATTTAGATGTCTGGCATCGTGATCTTCCGGAATTTTTGAATCTGAAAACGAATAATGGAGATGATCGTCAAAAAGCCCATGATGTTTTCCCTGCTGTCTGCTATCCAAATCTTTTCTGGGAAATGGCAGAAAAAGATCTCAATCAAACATGGTATTTAATGTGTCCTCATGAAATTCAAACTGTCAAGGGATATTGTCTTGAAGACTATTATGGTAAGGAATGGGAAAGTAAATATTGGGATTGTGTTTTGGATGAACGTATCGAAAAACGGGAAATTATTTTAAAGGATTGTATTCGTTTAATCATCAAATCTGCAGTTGAAACAGGTACTCCTTTTGCATTTAATCGTGATTATGTCAATGAAGCAAATCCCAATTCACATAAAGGCATGATTTATTGCAGCAATCTCTGTACTGAAATTGCTCAGAATATGAGTCCTATTTCACATATCCAACAAGAAATTTTAGAAGTTGATGGTGAACAGGTGGTGGTCGATACGCATAAGAGCGGTGATTTTGTTGTCTGTAATCTGGCAAGTCTGACATTAGGAAAAATAGATGTTGAAAATGATGAAGAACTGAAGCATCTGATTTCAGTTACGATAAGAGCTTTGGATAACGTGATATCTTTGAATTATTATCCGCTTCCTTATGCCAAAATCACCAATGCTCATTACCGTGCTATTGGTTTAGGGACAAGCGGCTATCACCATATGCTGACCAATCTCACTCTGCCTTTTGAAAGCGAAGAACATCTTCAATTTGTAGATCAGCTTTATGAAAAAATCAATTATTATGCCATTTCTGCCAGTATGGAACTTGCGAAAGAAAAAGGTCCATATGATTATTTTAAAAACAGTGCGTGGGATGATGGAAGTTATTTTCAATCAAGAGGATATACGTCAGAAAAATGGCTAGAGTTAGCCCATCAAGTACATGAAAATGGTTTAAGAAACGGTTATCTTTTAGCCATAGCTCCTACATCCTCTACTTCGATTATTTCGGGGACTACAGCCGCGATTGATCCTATTATGAATCGTTTTTATCTTGAAGAAAAAAAAGGCAGTATCATGCCTCGTATTGCCCCAAACCTCACTTTTGAAACCTTCTGGCTGTATAAACAGGCTCACAGCATAGATCAAAGCTGGATCATACGTTCAGCTGGTATTAGACAGCGCCACATTGATCAGTCACAATCACTCAATCTGTATATCACAAATGATTATTCTCTTCGTCAAATCTTAGACCTTTATCTGTTGGCTTATCATGAAAAAATCAAAACAATCTATTACATTCGCAGTCAATCACTTGAAGTTGAAGAATGCGAAGTATGCTCATCTTAGGAGGAAATCATGGATCTAAAAAAGAAAGCTTTGTTTAATGAAAATGGAGATATTGATGTTTTAAAAAGAAAAATTTTGAATGGTAATACCACCAATCTCAATGATTTCAATAACATGAAATACACATGGGTAACAGAGTGGTATCGCCAGGCAATGAATAACTTCTGGGTTCCTGAAGAAATCAATATGAATCAGGATATCAAAGATTACCGTAAGCTTGATAAATTTGAAAAAACTGCTTATGACAAAATTTTATCTTTTCTGATCTTTCTTGACTCTCTTCAAACTGCTAATCTTCCAAATGTAAGTGAATTCATTACTGCCAATGAGGTAAATCTGTGTCTGACCATACAGGCTTTCCAGGAAGCTCTTCATTCTCAAAGTTATGGTTATATGCTGGATACCATTTGTTCTTCTGAAGAAAGAACAAAGATCCTTTATCAATGGAAAAATGATGAACACCTTTTAAATCGAAACAAATATATTGGAGATCTCTATAATGATTTCCAAGAACATAAAACAGCTTTTCATTTCATTAAAATGATATTAGCAAATTACATTTTAGAGGGCATTTATTTTTATAGTGGCTTTATGTTTTTCTACAACCTTGGACGGAATGGTAAAATGCCGGGCTCTGTTCAGGTAATACGATATATAAATCGTGATGAAAACACTCATTTATGGTTATTCAGAAACATTCTTTTGGAATTACAAAAAGAAGAAAGTCAATTATTTGATGATGAAAAGAAAAAAATTTATGAAGATATGATTCGAAAAGGTGTTGAAGAAGAAATCAAATGGGGATGTTATATCATTGGTGATCGCATTGAAGGTTTAACATCTGATATGATTTGTGACTATGTGAAATATCTTGGGAATATGAGAAGTAAGAGTATTGGTTTGAGCATTCTTTATGAAGATCAACAGCAAGAACCTAAATCAATGGAATGGGTCAGTCGATATGCAAATGCCAATATGATCAAAACAGATTTCTTTGAAGCAAAAAGCTCTGCCTATGCGAAATCATCTGCTTTAGTCGATGATTTATAAAATTACTGCAAAGTATTATGTGTAATAAGCAGTATCTATTTTTGCTGAATGATATAAACCTATTCACTGTATAAAAAGCAGTATGCTCTCTAATTAGCATACTGTTTTTTTTATCAGATAATAAATGTCTTTTCACAACAAACATTTTGATTTATAAAACCATTATTATATTATCTAAAAAATAAATTCTCTAGTTTCATCTAACTCAAAAAATTATTGTTTTGGTACATAAAACTCTTCACCGGTATCTAAGCAATAGACCCCTAAATTACCTCCAAAAACACATCCACAGTCAATGGCAATATGATGGTTGATCTGATATATTTTACCCTTTTTTTCACCTTTAAGCACAAGTGTTGGACGATGACCACTGATTAAATAACGATCTTGAAAATAGATTTGATCATAGTTGACTGAGCGAAAGATTACTTCATGAAGCTGATAAGCATCAAGAGGTTTATCTGGATCAAATGGTTCTAGTCCTCCATGAACTAAAACATATTTCTTATTTTTGACGCTTACTTCTTCAATGAGTGAAAATTCTTCCAAATAATCTAAAATATCCATTTTTTCTTCATAAGTAAGGAGCTTAAATTCATCTAATGTCGTTTGACCGCCATTTATCATCCAGTTCCTGTAGTTTTGAAGATCCTCTTCTTTTAAATGGTTCTGTGCATTCTTTTCAGTAATCTCAACACACAATCTTCTTAAAACTGTTAAAGCCATGTATTCATGATTACCAATTAGAGGGATAACATTAGAACGCATCATCATATCTTTTAATATCTGTATAGGGCCATCACCACGATCAATTATATCTCCCAGAACATAAAGAAGATCTTTCTCTGAAAAATGAATCAAGTCTAATGCTTTCTTGTATTCTTGATAACAGCCATGCAGATCACTCATTACATAAATCATTTTTTTACCTTTTATATCCTTTTTATCATTATACAATTCATTTTTGAAAACAGCAATTTTCATTTCATTTTTTTTGTGATTTCATGTTGTTATTTCAATAATTCTTTCTATAAAAACAAAACAATAAAAGTTTCTGTATAAGCCTTTAAGAATACTAGAGAAAAGATGTATCTTTTGATAATACATCCTTGTTACATTTCAATTTTTATGAAAAATATAATAATAAAGCAGAACTGTGTTAATTACACATGATATAGCGATTATGGCTAACCAAGGCTGTAAAGCTTCTGCGATATCTGCAAAAGATCCAATAATATTCATATTATTACTCCTATAACTGTCATAAACTGATACCCTTAATCCAAGAAGCGAAATATCTTCATAAGCATCTTAATCATTTTCATAGGTAAAATGTCGTTTTACCACTCGTTGTTATTCACTGCATTTTCATTGATCTTACATATTCTTATACATTCCCAGAGAGCTTACTCATACTCAATAGGAAACGATCAAAATAAATTTTAACATCTCTTTCATAACAGCACTTTTTGTTACAATTAAATATTATATATTTATGCATTATTTTATAAGTCTTTTATTTTTATTTATTTGTGATATAATCAAATATATTTATTTTTAGGATTCATTTTAACATTATTTCAGAAATACTGATTTTTAGGTATAGTTCTTATGCTTTCAGGATTTTATTTATTAAGAAAGCTAACTATATAAAAATCAAGTAGAAATACTGATAAAAACGTTAATTAGCTTAAATTTTGTAGATCTTTGAAAATTTGTGAATAAGACTTGTTTTTGTCCATGACGAAAACAACCTAAAAAGGCTCAATTTTTTGAAATACTATTTATTTTAGAATTATCTTATAAGAGCAAGATCAAAATCTTGTCCAGTGCTTAAAAGATGATAAATGATTCTTAGCAATTTACGTACACAGTGACCTTGAGCACATCTATGTCCTTTGCCTTGTGAACATTTCAAATCGTAATATTGTTTAAAGACTTCGTTATGATTAATTACAGGTGTAATAATTTGGTAGAGTGTTTTTCTAAGATATTTAGAACCTTTCTTGGTTATCGATAAATGCTGTGCTCTATATTGACTCGATCCATACTCATATGGAGCCACACCTGCTAATTTTATGATTTGAGAAGCCTTTGTATAGTTGCGTATATCTCCTATTTCGGATAAAATAGAAGTACCAGAGAAGTGTGAAATTCCTGGTATGGAGATGATAGGAGAGTTGGTTTGGACGCTGAACTCTTCTATTTTTTTATCTATCTCATCTATTTGCTCATTGATGAGTTCAATTTGATCAACCAAATGTTTGATTTGAATTTCATCGGCAATAGAATTAATACCAATAGAATTCTTTGCAGCTTCCTTAAGTTGTTCTGCAGTCAATGAGATACGTCTTCCAGGTCCTTCCGTTTCGAAGCATTTACGAAGCGTTCTGATATCAGTATTAGCGATTTTCTCAGCTGAACCAAATGTACGCAATATATCCATATATACAGGCCCATATTTAGACTTAAATAAGCTATTAAACTCAGGGAAGACAATATCGATACATTTTTGTAAACGATTTGAATAAGCGTTAATTTCTTCTTTAAGATTATGATGATGACGTGTCAACTGTCTTTGCTCATACAAATCGAAGCGATTGATTTCTTACGTTGATTTGAACTAAGAACATCACAGATTGTCAAAGTATCCAATTTATCATTTTTAGAAATACCTCCTTGCATCTTTCGAGTACAATCAGTAACGATTGGATTAATCAAAGCCACAGTAAATTGTTTCTCCAATAGATATTTCAATAATGGAAAGTGATAATGACCAGTATCTTCCATGCCAATCAATACAGAATCTTTAGAATAAGATTTAAATGATTGGAGAAGTTGATCGAAACCTTCTTTATTGTTATTAAAGAAAGTAGGACCAACAATAATCTCTCCATCTTCTTTACGAACGATAGAGAAAGAGTGTTTAAGTTTACCAATGTCAATTCCGACTAAAAACATAATGCATACATCCTTTCTTAATAAACTATGTGCAATGTGTTATCCACGATCCTTAAACCATAAAACCTGGTGCAAGATACGAATTCAAGACTCATCTAACTAATCATTATTTAGGAATAAGGTGTGGTGAGAACCTTTCTGAAGTAGTCAAAGCCACAAGGAATATAAATTCAAATCCACATTCACAAATTTCAATTATACAAATATTAACAACCGTAATCAACCGCGGGTATAAGGGTTGATAGAAAGGAATGTATATTTATATATGACAAGTTAAATGAGTCATTTATAATATACCAGGAATAACATTATGGAGAAAGAAAAATTTAATCAGTCCAAATACAACTACGGATGGCAAAAAGAAAACATGCTTTCAGTAAGTGTCAGATACAACAAAGAATTTGTTCAGCAATTTAGAGAAGCTCTTGATAAACTAGGTTTAAAACAATCCGATGTTTTCCGGAAAGCCATGCAGGAAGTGATTGATAAAGCTAAGGATTAAAAGGAGCAGAAAGAAACATTAGATTATGTGAATTTGTTTCATTTTCTTAAAAAATATTGACAAGAAATAAACCAAGGAGTACAATACGTGTATGGAAAATCTCGGGTACCCGTTGGGGCTCGGGATTTTTTCGTTATTCAGGAGAATTATTATGAAACCTTTTAAAACATTTGAACAACAATTAGAAATACTAAAAAATAGAGGATTATTAATAGAAAATGAAGAAGGTGCTATAAACAAATTGAAATCCGATAACTACTATAACATTATCAATGGATATAAAGATTTATTTACTACAAAGAATTCAGATGGTGAAGAAATATTCATTGATGGAGCTACATTTGAAGAAATTTATAATCTATTTCTCTTTGACAGAAAACTTCGTAATATAATTTTTAATTATATTCTTTTGATAGAAAATAATTTAAAAACTCAAATTGCATATGTGTTTGCAAAATATCATGATGGAAAAAACTATTTATCATATACAAACTTTGAAACGCTTTTAGCTGTTGGAGATAACAAAGCATCAATAGAAAGAGCAACTAAAATTTATCATTTAGTATCTGATATTGATAAAGATATTTCCAGATCAATAAAACATAAAGAATACATAAAGCATTATATAACAGAATATGGTTATGTACCTATATGGGTTTTGGTTAATGTTTTACCTTTGAATAGAATAAGTGATTTTTATAAACTAATGGTTCAGTCTGAAAGAATCGAAGTATCTAAACATTGGAATGTTAAAGAGAAAGATCTTCGCCAATATATATCTTTACTTGCCAATTTCAGGAATTTATGTGCGCATGATGAACGAATTTACTGTACGATAGATAAAATAAAGATTCCAGATACTTATGTTCATAATGAACTAAACATTTTAAAAGACTCACACAATATCTATTTAAAAGGTAAAAATGATTTATTTGCATTAATAATTGTTTTCAAAATGCTTTTATCAAAAAAAGAATTTATTAGTTTATTTAACAAAATTAGAGGATGTATTGAAAGTTTATCAACAAAATTAAAAA